>NZ_HF991118.1:3454-69269 GCF_000432295.1 Bacteroides sp. CAG:189 | reverse complement strand
GTACGCGAAACCGGTAGCCTGCCCGTCCCCCTGCATCTGCGCAATGCACCGACCAAACTGATGAAGCAATTAGGATACGGACAAGAATACAAGTATGCGCATAGCTACGAAGGCAATTTCGTGAAACAGCAATTCCTGCCCGATGAACTGAAAAACAAACGTATCTGGCAACCGCAACATAATCCGGCAGAACAGAAACATGCCGAACGGATGCAACAGTTGTGGGGTGACCGATACAAAGAGAATAAATAAAAAATATCCCGAACTGAAAAAAATACTAAAAACACCATGAGAATTATCCGGCTGTTTGCCCTGCTCCTATCGTTTCTGAGCATAACATCATCTGCCTTTGCACAAAACAAGAAACAAAAAAACTACATTCCCTGGAGCAATGGAGAACTTTTGGTTTCTGAAGAAGGACGATACCTGAAACATCGGAACGGTACCCCTTTCTTCTGGCTGGGCGATACCGGCTGGCTACTCCCCGAACGATTGAACCGCGATGAAGTTGAATACTATCTGGATCAATGCCAACGTCGCGGATATAACGTGGTACAAGTACAAACCATGAATGATGTTCCGTCCATGAACATCTACGGGCAATATTCCCTACCCGACGGTTTTAATTTTGCGAACATCAACCGAGAGGGCGTTTACGGATATTGGGATCACATGGACTACATAATCCGCACGGCTGCCCGAAAAGGAATTTATATCGGTATGGTATGCATCTGGGGAGGGCCTGTTAAAGCCGGAAAGATGTCGGTAAAAGAGGCACAGGCTTACGGAAAATTCCTATCTGAACGGTACAAGGACGAACCGAATATCATCTGGATTATTGGAGGAGATATCCGTGGCGATGTAAAAAGAGAGGAATGGGAGGCTTTGGCCACTACGCTGAAATCAATTGATAAGAAACACCTTATGACGTTTCATCCGCGAGGCAGAATGACTTCTGCAGAATGGTTCGCTGATACTTCCTGGATGGACTTCAATATGTTTCAGAGCGGACACCGCCGTTACGGACAGCGTTTGGGAGATAAAGAGTATCCCATTGAAGAAAATACGGAAGAAGATAACTGGCGCTATGCAGAACGTTGTCTCGCAATAACTCCTCTGAAGCCCGTCATCGACGGAGAACCGATCTACGAAGAAATCCCTCATGGCCTGCATGACGAAAACGAGTTGAGATGGAAAGATCATGACGTACGGCGTTACGCTTATTGGTCGGTTTTCGCCGGCTCTTTCGGGCATACTTACGGTAATAATTCCATCATGCAGTTTCTTAAACCGGGGGTAACCGGCGCATATGGCGCAAAGAAGCCTTGGCAGGAGGCTATGAATGATCCCGGCTTCAATCAAATGAAATATTTGAAGAACCTTATGCTTACTTTTCCGTTCTTTATACGTGTACCAGATCAAACGATCATCGCCGGCACAAACGGAGAACGTTACGATCGTGCCATAGCTACACGTGGAGACGACTATCTGCTGGTATACAATTATACCGGACGACCGATGCAAATCGACCTCCGTAAAATCAGTGGAACCCGAAAATCCGCATGGTGGTATACAGCCAAAGACGGCAAATTGGAATACATCGGAACGTTTGACAACGGCATACATGAATTTCAGCACCATAGCGGTTACAATAGTGGAAACGATCACGTACTGATTGTAACGGATAGTAGCCAGAACTATGTACAGAAGGAATGGACCGAACTACCGGACGCACAACAAAAATGGATAAAATAATGGTTCAGAATGATCCATTCTGTCCGGAATAAAATATAAACCGACTCGAATAATAACCATTAAACGAACGAATATGAAAATTGTAGTATTAGACGGTTATGCCGCCAATCCCGGTGATTTATCCTGGGAAGGTCTGAAAACGTTGGGCGAATGCACGATTTACGACCGCACTGCTCCCGAAGAAGTATTGGAACGTGCTGCCGGTGCAGAAGCGATCCTTACAAACAAAGTAGTAATCACCGCAGAACAGATGGCAGCCCTACCCGATTTGAAATATATCGGAGTACTGGCTACCGGATATAACATCATAGACATCAACGCAGCCCGCGAACGCGGAATTGTCGTTACCAATATCCCGGCATACAGTACCCCCTCCGTGGGACAAATGGTATTCGCCCATATCCTGAATATCACCCAGCAAGTGCAGCATCATTCTGAGGAGGTACGCAAAGGCCGGTGGACGAATAATGCGGACTTCTGTTTTTGGGATACTCCGCTCATCGAATTGCTTGGAAAAAAGATCGGCCTCATCGGTTTGGGACAGACAGGCTATAACACCGCCCGCATCGCTATCGGCTTCGGTATGAAAGTATGGGCTTATACTTCCAAGTCGCGTTTGCAACTGCCGCCGGAAATAAAAAAGATGGAACTCGACCAGATATTCCATGAATGCGACATTGTGAGCCTACATTGTCCACTGACGGAGCAGACACGGGAATTGGTAAATGCCCGCAGACTGGCTTTGATGAAACCGACCGCTATACTTATTAACACAGGACGCGGGCCGTTGGTCAATGAACAAGATCTCGCCGATGCACTTAATAACAACCAGATTTATGCTGCCGGAGTAGACGTATTGTCTACTGAACCACCACGTGCGGATAATCCGTTGCTTACGGCACGTAATTGCTACATCACCCCGCACATTGCCTGGGCTACTACTGCTGCCCGTGAACGGTTGATGGGAATTATGCAAGAAAACCTGAAAGCCTATATAGCAGGAAAACCGGTAAATAATGTGGCAAAATAATAAGTATTTCATCCTTATATTTACACAGACCTTTTACTAAAGGATAAATTACAACAGAAAAAGACGGATAAGCAACTTAGTACATTGCTTATCCGTCTTTTCATAATCAACTCACCTATTTAGTAAGCGTGACCGCCTTCGTCCATCTCTTCGGCATCGATCTTCTTCTTATCAATACTACGCCATGCATAAAATATATAAGCAATGACAAAAGGCACGAGAATAGACACATACGCCATTGTCTTGAGAGTAAACTGGCTGGAACAACTGTTGCTCAACGTCAGCGAACTCTGGATATCAGTAAACGATGGATAATAAGCAGTGTTATTATATCCGGCCGTAAGCAGTAAAGCAAGCACGGTAAGAATCGTACCGATCCCGGCAAACCATATTCCTTTATCAAAACCCTTCTTCAAAAGGGTACGCAAAATACCGAACAGTACCAACACCACTCCTAACAGAAAAATCCCTAAAACAACAGGCATCTCCAAAAAGTTCGTCAAATACTTATACGGCTCCATATACACCTCTTTCGTGTCCGGATTCACCGCATAACCGTCAGCGAGCAATGTGCGGATAACGAATGCCAAGAAAAAGATAAGAAAAAGCGCTGTATTTCCATATATAGAACGACGGCATTTTGCCACCAGCTCCTCATCGGCAATATTATTGATAAAATAAAGTGCACCCAGAATACGTGCCAAGAAAAATACAGCCAGTCCAAGAATAACATTCCACGGATTAATCAATGCATCCAGCCCGTGCCATCCATTACCCCATTGGCTGATGACAGGCATAATTGCATTCCCCATGTTCGCCTTGTTGATATAGAAATCAGAACCGGTAAAGAAAGTAGCTACGGCGCCACCCAACAATAACGGTCCTACCACTCCATTGATTACCAAAAACACCTGATATGTCTTTTTACCCAACAAATTGCCGGCCTTACTCTGAAACTCATAACTGACCGCCTGCAATACAAAGCTGAATAGGATAATCATCCAAAGCCAATATGCACCGCCGAAACTCGTACTGTAAAACAGAGGAAACGAAGCAAAGAAAGCGCCACCGAACGTCACCAGTGTAGTAAACGTAAACTCCCACTTGCGACCGGTGGAGTTAACCATCATCTTACGATGTTTTTCTGTCTTTCCCAAACAGAAAAGCAAGGAATTACCACCCTGCACAAACAACAGGAACACAAGTATGGCTCCTAACAGAGAAACTATCAGCCACCAATAATGTTGAAGAAATATATATGTACTCATACTTTTAGCAGTTAGAATTTAATAGTTAGAACTTAGTAACTGGAATCGTCTTCAGAAACCTTCGGGCCTTTCTTTATCTCACGTAGCATAATCCCTATCTCGGCAATCAGCATGACAGTAAAAAGTATCACAAAGATAAAGAAAGTAGCTTGCACAGACCCGACATCCAATTTAGAGATCGCAGCCGAGGTTGGCAACATATCGCGAATAGCCCAAGGCTGGCGTCCGCATTCAGCTACAACCCAACCGGCCTGTCCGGCGATATACCCCAACGGAATCGTCCAAAGGGCAATATATTGCATCCAACGCATTTTAGATAAATCCTTCTTGTATACAAAGAAAAGAACAACTATAAAAAACAGGATGAAATATCCTCCCAACATCACCATCACACGGAAAGCATAAAAATTGAGAGGGACATTGGGTATCAATTCGTGTACATCCTTAATATATCCATAACCAAAATACGGTACATTTTCCATCAACACGGAATAGGCAACCTTTGCATCCGCTTCATTGCCCACCGCTTTGGCAGCTTTATAGGCGTCCAGTGCGGCAATGGCAGTCCGTCCCCGCTCTATCTTTTCAGTTGCAGAAAGGGCGATCGTACCGTCTTTCTGCACATAACCTCCCTCTATGATATTGTTGATACCGGGCACAAAAGCATTCATCTCACGCTCTGCCAATAAGGAAAGTAATTTGGGAACTTCGATACGGAAAAGAAAAGGATCCACTCCATCGTCATACGATTTCTTTTCGGGATTCAGCATACCAACAGCCACCAGCCCTGCCCCCTCTTGTCCTTCATAATAGCCTTCCACGGCCGCCAATTTCATCGGTTGCGTCTGTGCAATCTGATAACCGGAACCGTCTCCTGTCCATAAAGAGAGTAAAGAAGCAACCAATCCAAAGATTGCACCGATCTTAATGCTCGACATGGCAAATTTCGTATCACGCTTCTTCAAAAGAAACCAACAACTGACACCTACCACAAAAATAGCTCCTAATACCCAACCGCTCAATACCGTATGAAAAAACTTATTGACCGCTACCGGAGAAAAGGCCACCGCCCAAAAATCTACCATCTCATTGCGGACACTATCCGGATTGAACTCCATGCCTACCGGATTTTGCATCCAGGCATTGGCAACAAGAATCCACCAAGCAGAAATCGTAGCTCCCAATCCGGTAAGCCAGGTAGAAGCAAGATGAAAACGTTTGCTTACCTTTTCCCATCCAAAGAACATGACAGCAATGAATGTGGCTTCCATAAAGAAAGCAAGGATTCCTTCGATTGCAAGCGGGGCACCGAAAATGTCGCCTACAAACCAAGAATAATTGCTCCAGTTGGTTCCGAATTCAAACTCGAGTATCAAACCGGTAGCTACTCCGACGGCAAAGTTTATACCAAAAAGTTTCATCCAAAACTTAGCGGTATTCTTCCAGAATTCCTTACCCGTTTTGTAATACAGCGTTTCCATGATACCCATCACTACTGCCAATCCGAGAGTGAGCGGAACAAAAATCCAATGGTACATGGCGGTCATTGCAAATTGGGCTCTCGACCAATCAATCAATGAGGTGTCAATACTTTCAATCATATTATTTTGTAGTTAGTTGTTAAAAATCAGTAGGAAAGGTACAGAAATGACACAACCGTTCAATCCGAAGGAGGAATAGCCCGCCGGATGAGTTCGTCTCCTACATATTCGCTCTTTTCTTTATCCGTGGAAAGATGTCCCAAATAATTAGGGAAGAAGAAGATCTTGAGTATGAAGAACATAATAAATAGTTTCACTATAATAATAAGCCATAGCGTACGACCGAGAGTCATACTGCGAAAGCCTTCAAGATAGAAGTTCCAGACATTCATAAGTGTATTCTTCATATATCAAAGCGTGTAGAAATTGATAACTGTCGCTAAAATACAATTTATATGAAGATTAACAAACAAAAAGAAGAAAAGGTTCAAAAAATAGTGAGTAGTGACCAGTGATTAGCCGGCTGCGCTGTGATGCTGCATGGCACTAATCACCTATCACTAATCACCATTCCGGCTAATCACTTATCACTACTTATTCATTTTTAATACTGTTCACCGGATTCTCATTGGCAATATGCCAGGCTCTGAGCACCACACAAAGTATAATAAGTAACAGCACACCGATACCTAACGCTATGAACCATAAAGGCGAAAGTAACTTACTATCCGCAAACTGTTCCAACCATACCCCGGATACGTACCAAGAAAAGGCGATGCCTATAACAACCGCACCGACGGCAACTTTTAATATATCTATAGTCAATAAATACAAAATGGAAAATGCAGCGGCACCATTCACTTTACGAATAGCAATTTCTTTACTACGGCGCACCGTTTCATTATTTACATAACCTATTAACCCCATGAGAACGATAAAAAGGATGCAACAAGAAGTAATCCAAACGACATTCCGGAAACGGTATACATCTTTATAGTTCATACTTTGGATGGTAGAATAAGAAGTGAATTCCAACGTAGACATCGGATACGTTTCTTTAATAAAAGTATTCAGCCGTATCAGATTCTCGTCCATCGGTTCCTTCAAGCGCACGTTATAAGCAAAATTATGTTGGTCATTATATATAAAAGCCGTACAGGTTTGCCCTAAAAAGAAACCCATATTACGTATATCCTCAATGACACCGACCACCGTAGGCTGGCTGTCGAGCCCCACCCATCCCGGTTCGACGGGTAAACGCTGCCCTAAGGCTTTGTCTTCCCATTTCATTATTTCCACTACCTTGCGGCCTATCACAGCTTCTCCTTTATGCGACGGCCAGTTCCCCTCTACCAATTTTATACCCACCGCCTGCGGGAAACCTTTGGAATATCTTTGGAAATGCAGCGGGCAGATGAAATTTCCTTTCGTATCCAGCAGCCTTGTTGTGCCATAATGTGACAATAGCGATTCGGAAGAACGTACTACCGATTCTACATACGGCTGCCGACGGATTGCATCTTCTATTCCCTGCAAATCTTCGGTTCTATACTTTCCTGTTACCAACCTCTCCGTATCGAAGCCAAGATGGCGGGTAGTCAGGTCATGATATTGCCAGATAGTAGTGAGCAACATACCAAAAATAAACGATACACCCACAAATTGCACAAACAGCAATCCGCGTTTCCATGTACGTTTAGCATCGGCATAGCGGCGGAAGATTTGCGTCACAGGAATGTGGGCAAACATTCGTCCCGGCAAAACGCCCGCTACAAAGAAAAGCAGCAATACCGTCAATCCGGGTACCCAAAGATTCTGCCATACAAACAGGTCCGGCAAACGAACACTCAGCAAGTCTTCTATTCCTTCACGGAAGTTGTACATCAAAAGCAGGCATAGCAATGCAGAGGTAAAGACAAATAGGGCAGTCTCCCATAAAAACATCTCCAACACCCGTGCATCATTAGCACCACAGCATTTGTGGATACCTACCGCCTTTGCCCGGTGGCCCAAAGAGGCAACAGCCGCCAACACATAATTCATGATCGAAACAAAGAATATAGAGAACCCCAATGTTCCCAATATCACCAATAGGCGAATGCTTCCGGGCATACTGAGATGGATGTCCGGCAAGGGAATCACGTTGTATTCGACGGTGGTATCCGATCCCTGCCGCGTACTCTTATACTTCTCCACCGCTTTCTGTATTTGTCCGTTCATAACCTTCACATCCCCCGGGTGTTTTAAACGGAAAAAGATGTAATACATGTCATTGCGCCCCCAAGTGCCACGCCCAAATCCAAGTTCTTCCAATGTGAGCATAGAGATGGCAATATTATGCGGAAAGACGGTATTTCCGGGTATATCCTGATAAATTCCGCGTACCGTAATCTCCTTATTTCTAAGTATCGAAAACGTTTTCCCCAAGGGATCCTCGTCACCGAAAAGCTCACGCGCCTTACTCGCAGATAAAAAAGCAGATCCAGGCTGTCCCAACTCACGTGGATTCCCCTTTAGAACTTCTAAGCCAAGTGTGTGGAAAAAGAGGGTATCGACATACATAATGGCTACATCCTCTAACTTTTTGTCACCAATGTAAAGCTCCGGTTGAAAGAAATTCAAGCCCGCAGTTGCGCTTTCCACAAGTTCGGGTAATGCTTCCCAAAGGTCGGCAGCAGCAGGATAAAATACAGTATAGTCATATCCATTATCGGGTATATTGTTTTTAATATACCGGTTACGCAATAACACCACGTTGTCCGGCTCCTTGTAGAAATTCTCATAATTCAGCTCATAGGCAATCTGAGAAAAAAGCAGAACCCCTATCAACAATCCCAATGTGAGGGACACCAATTTTATAATATTATTCCCGCGTCCTCGCAACAGAATCCGAATGGTATAATAAAGGTGTCGCATAAAATTATCACTACTAATCACTTATCACCACTTATTCATTTTTAATACTGTTCACCGGATTCTCATTGGCAATATGCCAGGCTTTGAGCACCACACAAACGATAATCAATAATTGAATGAACAAGGCTGTACCTATAAAAAGTAACGGATTCAATTCTATTTGTTCAGCAAACTGATCGAGCCAAGCTCGTCCGGCAAAATAAGAAACAGCCGTACCGATTAGAATGGAGAGAACGGAAACATATAAGATATCACGTGTCAACAAGCGCAACACATGGAAGGCTTCCGCCCCATTGACTTTACGAATGGCTATTTCCTTGCTTCTGCGTTGAGTCTCATCGTTCACATAACCTATTAATCCCATAATCACGATAAGCAGAATGAAACAAGAAGTTATCCAGACAGAATTACGGAAACGGTATACATCTTTATATAGGTCTTTTACCATATGATCTACCGACATGAAATGCAAGGATACATCGGGAAAAGTTTTCTCCATATACTCATTCAAGCGTTTTAAATTCTCATCAAACGGTTCTTTCAAACGGACATCAAATGTATGGTTAGCCTGTTCCTCAGTACCTATCAGGATAATGGGTGACTGAGCGGCATAAAAACTCTCGTTACGGATATCACGGAATACACCGACTACCGTTCCCGCTACATTGTTTACTCTTTTTCCCACAGCGCCATCTGTCCATCTCATCAGGCGTACAAGTTCTTCATTGACCAGCAAATCTCCCCCTTTCTTCATAGGAGTCCCCTCTATAATCTTGATACCCATTACTTCGGGATAATTGTAGTGGCAGTAATTAAAATTAAGCGTGGCAAGACGTTTACCGTCATTACTCATCAATCCTCGTGTCCAATACTGCCCAAGTACACTATGAGTAGCCACAGTTACTCCTTCCACCATCGGCTGTCGTCTCAACTCATCCTTTATATGCTCTACTCTTTCTTTCGGAAGCCAGCTCTCCGCTTCGGTCAACCCGGTTACATCGATTCCCATATCGCGATTCATCAGATGCCCGTACTGCAATAGTGTAACCAGCAACAGGCCAAGTACAAAAGACACCCCGGTGAACTGTACGAATAGCAACGAACGTTTCCATCCCTTCTTCCCGTCGGTATAACGGCGAAACACTTGTGTAACGGGAATACGTGAGAACAAACGTCCCGGAATCCCGCCTGCCAGTACGAAAAGAACAAGGATAGTCAGTAAGGGTACCCATAGCGTTCCCCAAGTGAAAAGGGAAGAAAGACGTACGGAAAGTAAATCTTCGATCATTTCCCGGGCATTAAAAATCAGAAGAAAACTTAATAACACGGAAAGTATTACAAGAATTCCCGTCTCGGCCAAAAACATACTGAAGATATTCGTTGAACTGGCACCGCTACATTTATGTACACCCACACTCTTTGCACGCCGGCTTAAGGTGGCAATAGAAATAAGCATATAGTTCATGATGGCAACAAAGAAGATGGCAAAGCCCAAAAAGCCATAGATGACCAAACGCTTTTGCACATCAGGGGAATCTAAATGACGCTTCACAAGCGGAATAATACTGTAATCCATTTTCCAGTCGTCAATGGTAGTCTCGGTGTATTTTTCTATCACACGCTGGATGTTGTCATTTACTTTATCCATATCCGAATCACGGCGTAAACGCAGAAAAGTATAGAATACATCATTTCCATTCCAACCATTCCCTGCCTGATATCCTCCCTTATTATTATAGATAGATACTACGAAATCGTGGGTCAGCATCGTATTTTCCGGTACATCTTTGTATACACCGCGAATCGTAAAAGTATTCTGTTTGTCGGCAGAGAGTATTTTACCGACAGGATCTTCATCTGCAAAAGTTTCACGGGCAAAACGCTCAGAAACAAAAACACTTCCGGGAATAATCAAATCCTTCAGATTCCCTTTCAGCAAGGGGATACCGAAAACTTGAAAAAAACAACTATCCACATAGATATAATCCACATCCGACAGCAACTTCTCTTCATAATAAATATTATACTCTCTTTCCGGAAGAACACAACTTGCATACTCCACCTCCTCAGGCATACTTTCGGCTACCGCGTTAGCTGTCGGTGCAAAGACCGTATAGTCATAGTTGGTACCATCATCGCCCATTATCTCCCCTGTGCTAAGATTGGTTATCTGGGCACGTACCATTGCCAACCGTTCTGCCTCCGGGTAACAATTCTCATAACTCAGTTCAAAAACGATCTGTGAAAAGAGTAGAATACCGATGGTCAGCCCCAACGAAAGTGAGATCACTCTTATAAGATTGGAACCGCGCTCACGCAGTAATGTCCGTATACTATAATAAATTTGTCTCATAATATCTTACAATTTAAATGGTTACACTTGCCACGACACTACCATCAAAAAGATGAACCGTGCGATGGGCAAACGAAGCATCATGTTGGGAGTGTGTCACCATGATGATAGTCGTACCTTCTTTGTTGAGCTCCGTCAGCAGATTCATTACTTCGGCACCATTTTTCGAGTCAAGATTACCTGTAGGCTCATCGGCCAAAATCAGCTTGGGATTGGTAACCACCGCACGGGCAATAGCTACACGTTGCTGCTGTCCACCGGAAAGTTGCTGCGGAAAATGTTTGGCACGATGGCTGATGTTCATGCGTTTCAGCATATCCTCTACCATACGGCGGCGTTCGGTGGCCTTGATGCCTAAATAAGTCAGTGGTAACTCTACATTTTCGTACACGTTAAGTTCATCGATCAAATTGAAGCTCTGGAATACAAAACCCAATTTGCCCTTGCGTACACGGGTACGCTCTTTTTCTTTTAATCCGGCCACTTCTTCCCCCATCAGTTTATAAGAACCTTCGGTGGGATTATCCAGCAATCCGAGAATATTTAATAAAGTAGACTTACCACAGCCCGAAGGCCCCATGATGGCAACAAACTCTCCCTCTTTTATATCCAGATTCACATGATTCAATGCAACCGTTTCTACTTCAGAAGTACGGAACACCTTACTAATGTTTTCAATTTGTATCATACTGTTTTTTTATTTATAGGTTTTTATTATTCACTTTTTATACTATTTACAGGAGCTCGATTGGCAATATTCCATGCTTCGGTAACCACACTTGACAGAATAATCAAAGAGCAACGTTTGAATCACATAATAAAATTGTCTCATATATCTTACAAAGTTAATTGTTCTTTTTTAGAAATAGAGAAGAAACGTTTCACAACGTCCCTCCTCCACCGGCTTATACATGAAGCCAGTTAATCTTAAAGAAATCATATTAATTGTTTATATTCCATTGCTTGCTTTAAAGCAGAAAACATGCCAGAAACAGGAACTTTCTCATTTTCAAAAAGATATAAAATCGTAGACTTTAGCAGAGTGTCTAATAATTAGACAACACCCGTCTAATTATTAGACAATACTTCTGCAATATTGTTCTATAACTCTGAATCGGAAAAAAAGAACATTGCCCATACGTTTGAAAACTATACCTTTGCCGAAAGTTTTCAATAAATAAACGAAGTAGATTATGAAAAGAAAGAATATGAATGCCTTTCTGGCTTGTCTGTTCCTGTTTTCCGGATGCGATATAATAGATTACCATCCCTATGATGTACGTATCAAAGGAGAAACGGATATCAATGCCAAAAACATTGAAAAAATAGAAGCCAACTGTAAAGGCAAAACTACCATCCGGTTCGTTGCTATGGGAGATTCGCAACGTTGGTATGATGAAACGGAAAAGTGCATAAACTCCATCAATGAAATGGGAGATATCGATTTTGTACTTCACGGAGGAGATGTAAGTGACTTCGGCCTTACTGATGAGTTCTTGTGGCAACGAGACATTATGAACGGTCTGAAAGTACCCTATGTCGTTCTGTTGGGTAATCACGATTGCTTGGGAACCGGTAAAGACACTTACATGAAAGTATTCGGACCGACCAATTTCGCTTTCATTGCAGGAAATGTAAAATTCGTCTGTTTGAATACCAATGCACTGGAATTTGACTATTCCGAACCCATCCCGGATTTTAACTTTATCGAGAAACAATGGACAGAGCGGCAGGATGAATTTGAGAAGACAGTTGTAGCCATGCATGGCCGTCCGGGATCGGATGTATTCAACAATAATGTATCCAAAGTATTCCAACGCTACATTACCCAATATCCCGGACTTCAATTCTGCATCAATGCGCACGACCATAGATCTACTGCAGACGATCTTTTTGAAGACGGCATCATCTATTACGGAAGCGACTGCATGAAACGCCGCAGTTACCTACTATTTACCATAACCCCCGATAACTATACCTATGAAGTGGTCTATTTTTAAATATGCTCTCTGTGCAGGACTGATGCTTATATGGTTCAGCCCTGAAGTTTCCGCCCAACAAGCACCGGCCGAACTAAACAGCAAATATGACAAACGCGTTCACCGTTATCGCAGAAACTGGGAGAAACTGATTCCGACACATACCAAAATCCAGTTTGCCGGAAATATGGGATTGCTTTCTTTCGGCACCGGATGGGATTACGGAAAAAAGAACCAATGGGAAACAGATATTTTCTTCGGTTTCGTTCCTAAATATGACTCCAAACGCGCCAAAGCTACCATGACATTAAAACAAAACTACCTGCCATGGAGTTTACATTTAGGAAAAGGTTTCTCCACCGAACCACTAACCTGCGGTCTCTATTTCAATACCGTATTCGGCAATGAGTTTTGGGTTCGCGAACCGGACAGATATCCGAAAGGGTATTATAATTTCTCCAGTAAGATACGTTCGCATATTTTCTTAGGACAACGATTAACTTATGACATCGACCCTAAACAACGACATACAGCAAAAGCAATCACCGTATTTTACGAGCTAAGTACCTGCGACTTATACCTGATAAGCGCCGTTACCAACCGTTACCTCCGACCAAGAGACTATCTAAGCCTTTCCTTCGGGTTGAAACTTCAACTCTTTTAGTGACGAGGAGTAGTGATTGGTGATTAGCGGCCGGCACTAATCACTTATCACTAATTATTATTATCTTTGTTCCCGTATTAACTTCCAAACTTATGAACAAACAGGGAACTATTCTTATTGTCGATGACAATAAAGGGGTACTGACAGCTGTCCAGCTACTCCTCAAAAACTATTTCACAAAAGTCATCACACTCGCTTCTCCCGTTACCCTGCCGGCAGTGCTACGCGAAGAAGTACCGGAAGTGGTTCTTCTCGATATGAATTTTACTTCCGGTATCAATAATGGCAATGAAGGTCTTTTCTGGTTGCACGAAATTAAAAAACTACGCCCTGCTCTCCCTGTCGTACTTTTCACTGCATATGCCGATATCGATCTTGCCGTACGGGGCATCAAAGAGGGAGCTACGGATTTTATCGTAAAACCCTGGGATAACCAAAAACTTGTCGAAACATTGCAGACTGCCGTTACCCATACCAAAAATAGAAAGAAGAAGAGTACAAATGAAGAAAAAACATCCGGTTCTTCCATGTATTGGGGGGCAAGTAACGCCATGCAACAACTTCGCCAACTTATCGAGAAAGTAGCCATCACCGATGCCAATATACTCATTACAGGTGAAAACGGTACAGGAAAAGAAATGCTGGCAAGAGAAATACATGCTCTGTCTTCCCGAAAACAAGCAGAAATGGTAGCAGTCGATATGGGAGCCATCACGGAATCTTTATTCGAAAGCGAGCTATTCGGCCATGTGAAAGGCTCCTTCACCGATGCCCATGCCGACCGGATAGGAAAATTCGAAGCAGCCAACCGCAGCACCCTCTTTCTGGATGAGATAGGAAATCTCCCCTATCATCTGCAAGCCAAACTACTGACCGCCATCCAACGACGAAGTATCGTTCGTGTAGGAAGCAATGAACCACTGCCGATAAACATACGCCTTATCTGTGCTACCAACCGCAACCTTCAGGAAATGGTAGACCGGAACGAATTCCGTGAAGACCTACTCTACCGTATCAATACCATTCATGTCGAGATTCCCCCTTTACGCGAACGGAAAGAAGATATCGTACCTCTGGCCGAACGTTTCATTACCCGTTTTTGCAAACAGTATGATAAAGCACCGATCAACCTTAGCCCGTCAGCCAAAGAAAAGCTGATTGCCCATCCTTGGTACGGGAATATCCGTGAATTGGAACATGCCATTGAAAAAGCAGTCATCATTAATGACGGAACCCTCATTCCCGCAGAGTTATTCCAGCTTCCCCGCCGTACAGAAATGCCCGATACCGCCGCATCGACTCTTGAAGAAATGGAAATGAGAATGATTCAAAAAGCTCTTGAAAAATGTAATGGAAATCTTTCTGCCGTAGCCACACAGTTAGGTATCACCCGGCAAACCTTATACAACAAAATGAAAAAGTTCGGTCTATGAACTCCATATCCAAATTATTAGTAAACCGATATTGGTTTCGCCTCCTGCTGAGTATCTGCCTGAGTGTAACCGCAACTTTATTCGGAGTGAATGGAAACTTTTTCTGGATGGGGCTGAGCATAGGTGCATTGGTCATCAGCATCTGGTGGCAATTACGTCTCTACCGACATCATACCCGCCAAGTACTCTTCATGATCAACGCACTCGAAAACAACGACAACGCTTTCCACTTTCCCGAAGACCAGGATACAATAGAAAACCGGCAAATAAATCATGCCCTCAACCGGGTAGGTCATATGCTATACAATGTAAAAGCAGAAACGGCCCAGCAAGAAAAATATTACGAACTTATACTTAATTGTGTCAATACCGGATTGCTGGTTCTCAGTGACAGTGGTGCCGTTTATCAAAAAAACAATGAAGCTCTCCATTTACTCGGACTCAATATATTCACACATATACGACAACTCAGCCGCATCGATACCGGCCTTATGGAGCTTATCTCTTCTTGCCAGGCCGGAGATAAGCTTCAAACTACTTTCACCAATGAACGGGAAACGATCAACCTGTCCATCCGTGTATCGGATATAACAGTAAGGAAAGAACATCTTCGTATTCTGGCTCTCAACGATATACATACCGAATTGGATGAAAAGGAAATCGACTCCTGGATCAGACTGACCCGCGTACTGACTCATGAAATCATGAATTCCGTTACTCCGATCACATCACTCAGTGATACGCTACTCTCCCTCTCCAATACAAAAGACGAAGAGATACGCAACGGGCTGCAAACAATCAGTGCCACCGGAAAAGGACTGCTCTCTTTTGTAGAATCCTACCGTCGTTTCACCCGTATCCCGTCTCCGGAACCTTCTTTATTTTATGTCAAAGCCTTTATCGAACGAATGGTGGAACTGGGTAAACATCAAAATCCGGATGGAAACATAACGTTCCAAATAAATATTTCACCGGCCGATCTGATCTTATATGCCGATGAAAATCTAATTTCTCAGGTTGTCATCAATTTGCTAAAAAACGCAATACAAGCAATAGGCAATCAGCCCGATGGATGCATCTCCATTCACGCTTACTGCAATGAATCGGAAGAGATTATGATAGAAATCAGAAATAATGGCCCTGTCATTCCGCCGGAAGTAGCCGAACATATATTCATCCCTTTCTTCACTACCAAAGAAGGAGGAAGCGGAATCGGTCTTAGCATATCAAGACAAATCATGCGTCTGTCCGGAGGAAACATCACTCTATTCCCGGGGAAGGAGACAAAATTCGTATTGAAGTTCAAATAGAACTCAATCAAAACGGTATTCAAACAAAAAAGATCTGCCAACTGTTCTATTTGTACATTATTAAATCATATAACTCATGACATCACTTATCAACAATCCGCTATTCAGTGGTATTTCTGCCGAAGTACTTTCCGATAATCTCAAGGATGTTAATTACCATACTAAGGTTTACCGGAAAGGAGACATTCTTGCCCGGCAAGGAGATATCTGTAACCGCCTTGTCATCCTTACTAAAGGAAGTGTACGCGGAGAAATGATCGACGATTCCGGACGTTTGATTAAAGTTGAAGACATTACCGCCCCAAGAGCTATCGCTCCGCTTTTCCTTTTTGGAAACGAAAACCGTTATCCGGTCGAAGTCACGGCCAACGAAGCAACCGAAGTAATCGAAATACCCAAAACGAGTGTATTAATGTTGTTCAGAAAAAACGAGAGATTTCTGGAAAACTACATGAATCTATCTGCCAACTATGCCCATACTCTTTCAGACAAACTCTTCTTCATGTCTTTTAAAACGATCCGACAAAAGTTAGCTTCATATCTGCTTCGTCTGTCCGGACAACAACAAAGCGAACAAATTACCCTCGATCGTTCTCAACAACAGCTAAGCGATTATTTCGGAGTATCACGCCCTTCACTGGCACGAGAACTGGCTCATATGCAAGAAGACCGGTTAATTACGGTTGACCGCAAACAGATAACCATCCTCCGTAAGCAGGAACTAATCCGGTTGATTCAATAGACACCTCTTGCACAGGAATATCCTGAACAACACATATTCTCATCTAAAACTGTAAAACCAGAATATTTCCTTTCATATTTAGAGCCAGTTTAATTTTCTCCTTAAGGTTTTATCTGCTTATTTTGAGTATATTTTCGGTCTGTTTCCCTATTTTTTCACTCGTCAGATAGCCCGCTACCCCCCCCCTCTTAAAAGCAGAAAAACATCCTCAAAAAGAACTCTCAAAATAATGCCGAGCAAAATTTAAACAAGCTTATGCTTTCTTATAAAGCTGAATCACTTTACAAACATAGAAACTTAAACAAAATAAAATAAAAAAATCACGAGTTGTAACATTGGTTACAGAACCGCCTCAAACCATTCCTCTACTTTTGCGTTCAATTAATAACCTATAAATACGTAAAAATTATGAGTATGTTCTGTTATCAATGCCAAGAAACGGCAAAAGGCACCGGCTGTACGCTAAAAGGGGTCTGTGGAAAAACGTCCGAAGTCGCTAATCTTCAAGACCTTCTGCTCTTTGTTGTGCGGGGAATCGCCGTATACAATCAAAAATTACGTTGGGAGAAACGCCCTTCCGACGAAGCGGACCGCTTTATTTTTGACGCACTCTTTATCACCATTACCAATGCTAATTTCGATAAAGTTGCCATCATCCGTAAAATTAAAGAAGGCTTAACACTGAAACATAAGCTTTCGCAGGAAGTTACTATCGAGAATGCTCCCGATGAATGTACCTGGAACGGCAGTGAAGAAGAATTTGAGGAGAAAGCCAAAACGGTCGGAGTACTCCGTACACCGGATGAAGATATTCGTTCTCTAAAAGAATTAGTACATTATGGTATAAAAGGGATGGCTGCATACGTAGAACATGCTTATAATCTGGGACACGAATCACCGGAGATATTCGCATTCATGCAACAGGCACTTGCTGAACTGACACGCGATGACATTACGGTCGATCAGCTAATCAGTCTTGTACTTGAAACCGGACGATACGGGGTTTCTGCAATGGCACAATTAGATGCAGCCAATACAGAAACTTACGGCAATCCGGAGATTTCAGAAGTAAATATCGGAGTAGGTGAAAATCCGGGTATTCTTATCAGTGGACACGATTTAAAAGATCTCGAAGAATTGCTGCAACAAAGCGAAGGTAAAGGTATCGATATTTATACTCACAGTGAAATGCTTCCGGCACATTACTATCCCCAACTTAAAAAGTACAAACATCTGATCGGTAATTATGGTAACGCCTGGTGGAAGCAAAAAGAAGAATTTGAAAGTTTCAACGGCCCTATACTGTTTACCAGTAATTGTATTGTTCCTCCCCGTCCGGACGCCAGTTACAAAGATCGTATCTACATCACCGGTGCTTGTGGCCTGGAAGGTGCTACTTACATTCCCGAACCCGAAAAAGGGAGTCAAAAAGATTTCTCTGCCATCATCGAACATGCCAAACGTTGTCAACCGCCCGTAGCAATAGAAAGTGGTAAAATTGTAGGTGGTTTTGCTCATGCACAAGTCATTGCACTGGCAGATCAAGTGGTAGAAGCCGTTAAGAGTGGAGCTATCCGGAAGTTCTTCGTCATGGCCGGATGTGACGGACGCATGAAGAACCGCGAATATTATACGGAATTTGCAGAAAAATTACCTAAAGACACGGTTATTCTTACGGCAGGCTGCGCCAAATACCGCTACAACAAACTGCCTTTAGGAGATATCAACGGCATTCCCCGTGTATTGGATGCAGGACAATGCAATGACAGTTATTCACTGGCAGTCATTGCAATGAAATTGAAAGAGGTATTCGGCTTGAAAGACATTAATGACTTGCCCATCATATACAATATTGCCTGGTATGAACAGAAAGCAGTTATCGTATTACTTGCTTTATTGTCTTTGGGCGTAAAGAATATACACCTTGGTCCTACCTTACCGGCTTTCCTTTCGCCAAATGTTAGAAAAGTACTGGTCGAAAATTTTGGAATTGCCACAATCAGCACTGCAGATGAAGATATTATGAAGTTCCTGAGCTGATTCCGGTCATGTAAGAAAAAGCCATACAGATTATACAAATATGCGCAGATTGCTATTCCCGTATCCAATGGAAACAGCATCTGCGCAATCTTTTTTTAGATGAAATACATCCAAAACGTACTTTCATTTGTTATCTAAATTGTGTAACTTCGCAGAGTGAACCCCCAAAGACTAATTTATAACTTTTATAATACATAGCCAATGTTATTCACTGCAGAAAATATCCTACTTGTAGGTTCTATCTTACTTTTCGTTAGTATTGTTGTTGGAAAAACCGGATATCGTTTCGGAGTACCCGCATTGTTATTATTCCTCGTTGTCGGTATGGCATTCGGAAGTGATGGGCTTGGTTTCCAGTTTCACAGCGCCCAAACAGCACAGTTTATCGGTATGGTAGCATTAAGTATTATCCTTTTCTCGGGAGGTATGGATACCAAATTTACCGAAATACGTCCCATACTTACTCCCGGTATTGTATTATCCACTGTCGGTGTGCTGTTAACCGCCTTATTTACAGGACTGTTTATATGGTGGATTTCCGGTATGAGTTGGAGTAATATCTATCTCCCACTTACCACTTCGCTACTATTGGCTTCTACAATGTCATCTACAGATTCCGCTTCCGTCTTTGCCATTCTCCGTTCACAAAAGATGAATTTGAAGTACAGTCTTCGTCCTATGCTTGAGCTGGAAAGTGGTAGTAATGACCCGATGGCATACATGCTCACTATCGTTCTCATACAATTTCTTCAGTCTTCGGGCATGGGAGCAGGTGCCATACTCGGTTCATTTGCCGTACAGTTCCTGGTAGGTGCTGCGGCCGGATACGGATTAGGCAAGCTGGCCATATTAATCCTGAATAAAATAAACGTCGACAATCAGGCACTCTATCCCATCCTACTGCTCTCATTTGTGTTTTTCACGTTTGCCATCACCGACCGTCTGCACGGAAACGGATATCTGGCCGTATACATTGCCGGTATTATGGTAGGTAACAACAAAATCATGTATCGCAAGGAGATTGCTACTTTCATGGACGGATTAACCTGGCTTTTCCAAATTATCATGTTCCTTATGCTCGGCCTGCTCGTCAATCCCCACGAAATGCTTGAGATTGCCTGTGTGGCGCTTCTTATCGGTATATTCATGATTGTTATCGGTCGTCCGCTCAGCGTATTCCTCTGTCTGCTTCCTTTCCGGAAAATAACATTTAAATCACGATTATTCGTTTCGTGGGTCGGATTGCGTGGAGCGGTCCCCATCATCTTCGCCACTTATCCGGTAGTAGCCAATGTAGAAGGTTCCAACGTCATATTCAACATCGTATTCTTTATCACCATTGTTTCATTGGTCGTACAAGGTACCACAGTTTCTTACGTAGCCCGCTTACTCAATCTCTCTACTCCACTTGAGAAAACCGGAAATGATTTTGGCGTAGAATTGCCCGAAGAAATTAATTCCGATCTCCGGGATATCACAGTAACACAAGAAATGATTGAAAAAGCCGATACACTGAAAGAGATGAACCTTCCCAAAGGCACCCTCGTCATGATTGTGAAACGCGGTGATGAGTTCCTGATACCTAACGGAAGTCTTAAACTCCATGTCAATGATAAGTTGCTGCTTATCTCGGAAAAAAAAGAATAATAATGTGACAATGTGCTAATATGCCAATGTGCCAATTAGCTGCGCTATCATTCCGCACAGTAATTGGCACATTATTTATTGGCATATTATTTAATTAATACATTATTTGATTAATACATTCTCCAATTGGCATATTGGCACATTGACCAATTGGCACATTATTTACTCTATCTGTGCATTTGTAACCCGTTCCAGAAGGAAACGGCTTTTGTTCCAATGAAACGGTTTATACTCTGTATTTAATCGGATCGTGTTATTACGGAATATAAGTCCGTCCACTGATTTCGCATAAAGAATAGGAGCATCAAATGTATCGAATTCATTCTCTTCAATCACAATGCCTCCCTCAGTACCACCATGAAAATATTTTTGCTGTGATTTCAAGTCCGGTATCTCCGGATAAATGGAAATTACAGCATTGGTAAACTGGAACATATTTGTCAATGCATTGACAAAACGATTTTTACGGATAATCACATTCCGGCAAGCTCCCGTCTCATACCAACCGTTACAATCTCCACACAGCAATATAGCCGTTCCGGATGTATGGTCAAATAAATTATTTTCTGCAACCGTCTTCCTGGGAGTACTGAACAACGCACCCCGTGCACGGTTATTACGAACCACATTATCAGCAAACACAACTTCCGGTGTCCAAGTCAGGTTCTCTATACCAAAGCCACTTTCTTCATTAATAGCCGGATCGACAGGGTCACGAAACGTTATACTAAATTCACGTGCTCCTTGAATATCCTCTTTGTCGTAGGGACGAATATCTGTAATGTTATTCTGTTCACCAATAAGTTCCATTGTCGATGAACGGATAAACTGCACTTCATCTCCGGTTCTTCCCCATTCGAATCCCCAAGCTTGGTCGTGCATATAGCGTCCTATCAAAGTACGGTCATCCACCCGCTTTACCACTTTCAGATAAGTGCCGTGTACATTGATCGCATCATCCATCATCCCTTCATACAATCCGTTTCTTGAAATTATTTTTCCTTTACAGCCCGAGAAGTGAGTAGCATCGGCTTGAGTAGTAAAATAACGGGGATCGTCATTCCCTTTCAGGCAAACACTAAACCCATCCAACGTTATATTTTCACACAATTGTGCCAATAATCCCATCCCTTCGGCATAATGCACTTTCACATTCAATAATCGGGTATCTGTATCATGAGAAAGAAATATTCCGGGTGCAGGCCGGAAATAGGTCCGCAAGGCAATAACCGTTCCGGGCACGAGACGAGTGTCTTTCCAGCTCTTTATATTTAAACGACGCGGTGCCACTTGAACCACCTCTTTATTGGGATAATGCAAATCACTGGTATTATAAACGATATGGCGGCTTTTAGCTTCAAAAGCAATGCCACTGGAAGGCCGTAACATCCAGCCGTCTCCCAATGTCTCAAACACAGAATCCTTACTGACCCGATAATCCACCCATGGAGCTACCTCATACGTTGTTCCATTCTCCGGAGAATTATCTATAATCTGTATCTGCGTTATATGCGGATTTTCAAAATCGATACTAAAGTTTTTCAATACACAGTTCTCCGAGCGTAAAAGAGAAATCGGAAGCATCCGCCCATGAAAAATAAATTCAGAGCCTTGTCCGTCAAGAGTGAAATCCCTCATTTCTTCAATAGCAATTCCTACCTTCTTCGGGTTAGTTTGATCGTGATTGGAAATGTAATATTCACGAATGGTAGCATTTTTCTCATAAAAATGATACTGTCCCGCAGGAAACTGAAGTACAATTTTATCGCCTTCCCGGTAATCCTTTCTGATTCTGTCCAATACTTTCCGCAATACGGGCGAAGCATCTTTTTTTACATTGGCTTTCAAGCCAAAATCGGAAACATTATATACACGATCGGCAGCACAGATATCTACAGAAAATAAAAATCCCAATAAACCGACAGAAAAAAATACAAAAAATGTTCTCATAGCATTCAACATTACTCTTGTTTTGAGTTTAACAATATATTCGGATACAAATATATATTTTTTGTACATAACCCGACTAAACCAATCACTTTTTTTGTCTAAAATCAAGTACAAATGTTCTTTTTTTCGCTATTTCTATTCTCTCGTTAATTAACCGTAAAACTTTTCGAGAGAATGTAGTTTATGTTAATGATATATTAATTTTGCGCAGTTTTAAAATAAATGTGCAAAAACGTAATGGAACAACAACAAGGGTTCATAGACTTTATTGAGCAGAGTATTATAAAAAACTGGGACTTAAGTGCCTTGACGGATTACAAAGGAATCACCCTTCAATACAAGGATGTTGCCCGTAAGATAGCAAAGTTTCACATAGTACTTGAAAGTGCAGGTATTCAACCCGGCGATAAGATAGCCGTCTGCGGACGTAACAGTGCACATTGGGCCGTTGCCTTTTTAGCTACCGTTACTTATGGAGCAGTAATCGTCCCTATTCTTCACGAATTCAAAGCCGATAATATACATAATATTGTCAACCACTCGGAAGCTAAATTGCTTTTTGTCGGTGATCAGGCTTGGGAGAATCTGAATGAAGATGCCATGCCGTTATTAAAAGGCATTGCCTCTCTAACAGACTTTTCAGCACTCGTATCCCGTTGCGACAAGTTGACTTATGCATTCGAACACCGAAACGAAATATACGGTCGCCGTTATCCGAAAAACTTCCGTCCGGAGCACATTTCCTATCGTAAAAGCGCCCCGGAAGAATTGGTAATCATCAATTATACTTCCGGTACGACCGGTTATTCCAAAGGAGTTATGTTACCCGCCCGCAGTATGTGGTCCAATATCACCTACTGTTATGAAATGCGTCCTTTAAAAACAGGAGATACGGTCGTATCGATGCTCCCATTAGGACACGTATTCGGTATGACGTATGACTTTCTTTATGGTTTCTCAGCAGGAGCGCATCTCTATTTTCTCACCCGGATGCCCTCCCCTAAAATCATAGCGCAATCTTTTGCCGAAATCAGGCCGAAATTGATTTCATGCGTACCGTTAATTGTAGAAAAGATCATTAAAAAAGACGTATTGCCCAAACTTGACAATAAAATCGGCAAGCTACTTTTGCGTGTTCCCATTCTTAATGACAAGCTAAAATCAAGGGCACGGCAGGAAGCTATGGAGATATTCGGTGGTAATTTCAATGATATTATTATCGGAGGTGCCCCCTTCAATGCAGAAATAGAAGCTTTCCTGAAAAAAATAGGATTTCCTTATACCATCGCTTATGGAATGACAGAATGCGGGCCTATCATTTGCTCAAGCCACTGGCAAGATTTAAAGAAAGCCTCCTGTGGAAAAGCAGCCAGCCGCATGGAAGTAAAAATAGATTCTCCCGATCCAAACACGCATGCCGGTGAGATTATTTGCAGGGGAACCAATCTCATGTTGGGTTATTATAAAAATCCCGAAGCTACCGCTCAAATCATAGATAAAGACGGGTGGTTGCATACCGGAGATCTGGGTACAATGGACAATCAAGGTTATGTTACGATACGCGGTCGTAGCAAAAATCTGCTACTAAACTCCAGTGGGCACAATATCTATCCCGAAGAGATAGAGAGCAAGCTGAATAACATGCTGTATGTCTCAGAATCATTGATCGTGTTACAAAACGATAAGTTAGTGGCACTGATATATCCGGACTTTGATGAAGCTTTTGCCAATGGCCTGCAACAACCGGACATTGAAAAAGCGATGGAAAACAACCGTATCGAGTTAAATCTTCAGCTACCATCGTACAGCCAGATAACCAAAGTCAAAATTCACTTCGAGGAATTTGAAAAAACAGCAAAGAAAAGTATCAAGCGATTTATGTATCAAGAGGCGAAAGGGTAATTCTTCCTTTCGTCTCTTTTTTAGTTTTATTTTATCTTCTCATAATAAGGTAAACGGTTCAGAGGAACATCCGTGTCAATTACTTTCGGACCTTTAAAAATCTGCCCTCTCTCATCTTTCCATTTACCTTTGGGCAGCTTCACCGTACGTTTTACTCCGGGAGTCACCATAGGAGCTACCAGATACTTATCCCCCAACATGTATTGATCTTTACAGTCCGTAAAGCCCTGATGGGGATACTCATACTCCATGGAGCGAACAATCGGCTCACCCGTTTCCGCTGCGCGTTTGGCCAACTCCAGAATATACCCGCTCATTTTCTGATGCAAATGGGCATAATGTGCACAAATATCAGCATTCCCTTTACTTAAAATCCTCCAAGGAGCTACAGAAAATTGCATCATAGGCATTAACGCATGTACCTGGCAAGAACGTACAATCAGTTCTTCATCAAACTCTTTTACATTGAGGAAAGCACTGTACTGCCCGCCCCCAATCATATCGGGACATGTATAATAATACCCCAGCAAACCGGCAGCCAACATATCCGGTATTAACATTCGTGTAGCATTCCATGAGTAATCCTTATCACCCAAACGCTGAACCAACGCCTGACCTCCAAGCTTCCAGCATGCCCGCAATTCATTGTAAGGAAAACTCAAACCTAACGCTGCCCATTTTTCCATAAAGGTATTAGGAGTGGCATCCTTATCATAAAAATCATATTCTCCGGGCGTCATATAACTGATATCCGCACCATCGAATTTAAAACCGTCTATTCCGTATTTCTCCTGATTGGCACGAAGTTGCTGTTTCAGATACTCCATAGCTTCCGGATTAGTAGTGTCATAGCAGGCACTGAAGCCATTCCACCAATGGATAATGGCAGGCTGCCCCGTATCCTTCTTCTTCAAGAGATACCCTTTCTTTTCCAATATCCGAAATTCCGGACTATCTGCCGATACATAAGGCGCTATCCATAACATCACTTTAAATCCCATCCGGTGCAGCTCATCCGTCATCCCTTTCGGATCCGGAAATTTCTCCGGTTTAAAATCGAAATTACCGTAATACCTCTGCCAGTTATCATCAATCATAAATACCCCTTGCGGAAAGCCATTCTCCACTACCTTATGGGCATATTGCATAATATCCCGTTGATTCTGATCATACATCAGTTCTATCCAAGTGTTGTATTGTGGCAATGAGAAAAATTCCTCTTTCGGTATTTGCCCTGAAGAGGGAAAGTGCTTTTTGGCAACAGCTAATTGAGCCTCTTTCAAAGTCGTTCCGGCAGATACAGGTTCCAGTTTTTCACTATCCGAATAAACGATAAGATCTCCGTTTTTCATTTCAAAACGGAAAGGATTTTCCGCCCATATATATCGTCCGGCAGAAGAAATCATGCAAGGGACAAGCTGGTTATTACGATTGTTACGGGCTAAATCCTGTAATGCCAGCTGCTGTCCGAATGGCATCTGGTGTCCTAAAGCAACCACTCCTCCCCACCATCTTTCGTTTTTAAGCGGAGAAACCACAGTTGTAAACACATTTTGCCCGTACACAGCCAGGCTATTTCCCAATAAAATGAACAGTAATAATAGTAAAGTGTTTTTCTTTTTCATATATGATCAATTAAAGTACCAATTCATTAAATAGCTTGTCCAGTGTTTCCTCCAAGTCAACAGAAAAACCTACATGCGGACGGGAAGTCTGGATACACGAACTTCTCATAGCTGTCAGCCAGCGAAATCGCTCCGGAATATCCAATGCAGCAATTGTTCCTCCCGTTTTATGACCGGAACAGACCTTACTGAAAGCCTCCATATGTTCAC
The DNA here is from genome assembly GCF_000432295.1 of Bacteroides sp. CAG:189. Lineage (NCBI taxonomy): Bacteria > Pseudomonadati > Bacteroidota > Bacteroidia > Bacteroidales > Bacteroidaceae > Bacteroides > Bacteroides sp. CAG:189. The sequence goes on along the minus strand of NZ_HF991118.1, from coordinate 42,964 downwards.
GAAAATCGTCTATATCCAACTCCGGAGAGAAGACTCTCAACCTGTTTTCATTAATAGCATAGCGCATCTTTATAAAGTTAGCCTGCTTGGAAAACAGAATAACCCCCACATTGATAAACTCTTCGCGTTCCACTTTCGGTACAATGCGGATTACTGCATATTCATATAAGTGTTTTTCTGGCATCCTCTGCTTCTTTTACAAATATTTCGGAATGATGTATCCTTTCTGTTAGAAATTGAAAATAAATATCTCGTATATCTTGGGGAGTTTCCTCCTTATCTCTCCAATGCAACCAGTCATCGGGTATCAGTTCCACAATCTCACGAAGCTTTTCATCAGTCAATATCTCTTTGCATATTCTATCCGCTTCCTCCAACTCACTCGCTTCGGCCAGCAAGGCATGCTCCTTTATCTGTGTAAAAGGACTGAGCGCATGCTTCCTCCAGTTTACCCACGAATGATGGAAAAACAAAGATGCTCCATGATCTATCAGCCACAATTCTTTGTGCCACATCAACATATTCGTATTTTTTGCCGTACGATCTACATTGGTCAGCAAAGCATCCATCCATACTACCTGTGAGGCCAACTTAGCATCCACTCTGGTCACTACAGGATCGAAAGGTAATGCTCCCGAAAGAAAATGCAATCCTAAGTTCAATCCACGGCTTCCCTGCAGGAGGTCTTGTATCTCCTCATCCCCTTCCGAACGGCCGAAAGCTTCATCCAGATTTAAAAAGACAATCTCCGGTAAACGCAGTTTCAAGGCACGCGCCACCTCCCCGCCTATCAGCTCGGCTATAAGGGCTTTTGTCCCATGTCCGGCTCCCCGAAACTTCACAACGTATTTGAATCCGTCGTCCGCTTCGGCAAGTGCAGGCAACGAACCTCCTTCACGCAAAGGCATGATGTATCTGGTTACATTTACAGTGCGTATCTCTATTTCTCTGTTTTTTACTGTCATAGTGTTCCTTTCTCTTCTGTTTGTCAGATATTAAGTATAACAGTCGGTCTTCCGAAAAAGTTCCTGTTAAAAACCAAATGGAATCGGGATACAAATATATAAATAAAACTGTTATTCTTCCCTATAGGCAAAAAGAGAGATGGTAATTGCTATACAACAAATCCTCTATCGGATGCCATATATGGTTCATTGTCCGAATAACGATTCATATAAATAGCTTTCTCACTGACTTTTTTACGCTTCTCAGATTAAACTGTTTCATGAACTTCATTCAATTTTTCTATTCGCAGACATTCATAAATCATCCTGTCAACAAAATCCCGTACGAACTGCTCTCCTTTCTTAAAAGAGAATTGTCTTCTTATCTGGTTAGGAGTACCCACAAAACAGTTCGAAGATGAGTTTCTCTCTCCGGTAAATTCAATATTAATGCAAACCAAGCAATATCCTCCTCTTTTAACTTCTCTAATGTACTGAAAAGAAAGAGAGTTATAACAATCCTCCATCTCTTCATTCTTCTCCACCAACACAATCTCCTTATCAGAAATAAGCCCTTTCCTATCCCGTTTCACAATCTCCAGAAGTCTAGTGTTCAATCGGGATACGATTTCACAAAGACGGGAATAATTAAAGTCATTTTTTCTCCTGTTCATCAGATATTCGGATATTTTTCCATCAGTTTCTTCATAAATGATTTACTAATTTGTAAATCCTCCGCTTTATCGAATGGTGGAAGCATCATACAATTATTTCCCTTTATCAAAACCAGATAACTCACATTTATAATCATTGACTGGCTGATTTGGATCAAATGAGGATGGTAGCTCAATATTTTTTCTGCATTTGTCGTTCTTTTCAATGCCAAAGAACGATGATTACATAAGGCAGCTTCCCACAACCTGTTCACGGAGTTATAACGAAAATAGCCGATATGTTCCAAACGCAATAATTGTATATTTCCGGTCATTGTAGAAGACAGGAATATATTATCCTGGTCTTTCGCTATATTAGTTAAGTATTCCATAATGAATACATCTTCTTTACGCTGCTCTTTCATTGTTTTATCTTGTTGGTTCCAATTTGTTCATACTCCATTTTCCAATTCAAGCAATACACTATTCGTATTGTATCAAACTGTAAGCTCAAGATTTTACCACTTCTCCCTTTTCATTCAAAAGTACATCCGACTGTCTGTCAAACAATGTGGCTCTAAATAAATGTTTATTCACTGCATAAATGCCACTATAATCAGGCGGAGTAACAAGTTTCCCCTTTTCGTCCATCAAGCCACGACAATTACCGACCGTATAACAATACAACCCGGTCGATGCCATTATTTCGGTACCATCGTCAAAGTATTTGCCCGTAGAATAATCCAACCGATCAATCATATCATACAACATCGGATTGAGAATCTCTCCCTTATATGACATCTGCATTCGCGATTCATCCCACCTGGAGACGATTGCATAATCCGAAGTCTGCGTAATATACCTATATTCAGCAGGTATTACGATGTGAAGCGAATCATCCATTAGTCCATACTTACCATCTTGTATAAAAACCCTCTTCCCGTACAATGGATTCTGGACATAGTCATATTGCGGCTTTACGACCCATTCACCTTTATTATTTATAATACCGCATTTACCCTCCTCGTCGTACATGCTGCAATATCCCTCATGAAATACAAAGTCCACACGCCGGTCATTATCTTTCAGATACGGATATTGAAAATCAATAACAACCTCCCCCCGACGATCGATAAATCCTACTTTATCCTCTTTGACCACCGCGGCCAATCCTTCCGAAAATATCCAGGCATGAGTATATTGTTCCGGAATAACCGCTTCTCCTGTAAAACGGTTAAAATACCCTCTTCTATAATTTTTCGAATAAATGACCAGCGAATCCGTATAAGCCTCCGATGCAAACATCCAAGTTATCCCTTTTAGTGTTATTTCACCGGTTCGAAGATTTTTAATGCCATATGTGCCGTCACTATAAGAAATTGAACGGCACTCACTACTATACAATTCACCCTCGTATTCGCGAACGCGACTTTCCTTATTATACACCTTAACCACAAGAACGGTTATTATGCAAAGACATAAAACGGCAATCGCTCCCAAAACCTTTCCCAATACTTTCATAATCTTTTTCATCGTACTCTATATTTTTAAATTATAACCATATTATATACCTGTGTCTTTACTACTTTGTTTTCTGTTTTTACCTCTTCCATAATTGTATATTCTTTAAAATGTTATTGATTATATATCTTTATGATTATAGAGTATAAAAAGTAACCTTAATCTATCAGAGTTTATCGGTTTTTATTAAAAAATCCTTTCGGGCTATTTCTTGTTGCTGTAATCTTTCGGAATTATTTTTCCTGGTGCAAAATATATAGATAAAAGTGCGCATTGCAGGTAAAAATTCAATTTTCAAAAGTGCGTATTACAGGGTATTTATAGTACTATAAATTTGCGTATTGCAGAAAATATTAAATCTAACAACAAATACACTATTCGTTCGCTCACCTGATTCAGCGAAAGTGCGTATAGGAGAAAGTTATGTGATTCATCCCAAGAATCTGATCGTAAAAGAAGGAGTGGTATATTTTCCTGCCTATATGATTTTCTGTTTGTATTGAAATTTCTTATTATTCCAATCTTTCAGAATTAAATTGACTGAAAGATACTGTTATCCTGGATTTTGTCATTTGCTCATTCACAAGTGTAGATATGCTATTATATCCGGCTTCTATCAATATATTTTTTAGCAACAGTACGTTCTTATCACCATTTATTTTCCTTAACTCGCATCTTCTTGTGTACCCAAACCAATGATTAGTACTCTTTTTGTCTGTACTGTTGCAAGCACAGACAAAAAGAGTATTAAAATTGCCAATATGTAGAGCTTTTACTTCTCAATCGCATTACCATTCAAATGTCATTCCGTTCTTTTGAGTAAGAGCAGAATACCTGTCGCATTTCTTCGTCCTCACAGTTATCTGCAAGTTCATCGAATTTCGCACGAGACATCACAGACCCACGAGCCATTGTAGCAGCTTCAACCAACCGTGCCGTCTTATTACCGGTTTCAAACGGGACGCTGATACCGTTGGTCATTGCAGACAACTCTTTGTACCATGCGGCATTAGTGATGGTTACCGTATCAATCTTTATCTTTTTTCGAGCTGCTTTCTCTGCTTCTTTCCGCCAATCTATCTGGTTACCCACCACATAATTCTCATAGGTATAACCCAAAGGATGGGGATCCGCATCCGAGATAAGCAATATCGCTCGTGTGGAATTCTCACGCCAGGGAGTCTCTTCAACGATTTTCTTGATAACCAATTCATAAAATTCATCACCATCACCCCCGCTCGTATTTTTAGTCTCACGAATAAATTTGATAAGATCATTCTCATTATTGGTTAACGTCATACACTGATAAGCATCGCCAAATTCGTGGGCACTCTTCATGTCGCAATAATCCCCAAAAGCGACGATACCAAGCCGTAAATCGTCATTTTCCTTAAAGAGACGGGGTACGAGATCCGCCACTTCGCTACGTACTGCTTCAATATAAGCCGCCATCGAACCGGTCGTATCGAAAGCAATAACCATATCAAGTTTACCTATCTCCTTAAAAGTGACTTTTTCAAACGTTTTGGTTTCTTCCGTTGTCATTTCTACAGGATAGTTAGTGTCACCTCCCCAATACCCCATCGGATGCAATTCGTTATTAAGTTTCTTAAAGTTACTACCAATTACCGGCATTGCCTTAAGCTTTTGCATTCTATCCTTTAACTCGGTTTTACTCTTGGCAAAAACAAAATTCCAATAATAACGACTTTCAGATGCATAGTCCTCACTATCGAAACACGGATAACGTTGAGATTCTTCTCCCACATACACACCATCTTTTGAAATACCCTTCAATGCATGCAGAATGATGTCGTTTACACCGTCAAACATCGCGCCATAAACCTGAATTTTTCCTTTGTAGTCAAACTTTTCCATAATCACTTATTTTTAAAATTATTCTATTCTCACAGAAGTGAGTGTATCACTAAGCAAAGCAGCGATGGCAACCGTATCATGCGTCCCTCTCTATTAACAATGCCGATATCATTTCAATTCGTGTTATCTAAAAGTATACTTTGCTATCTAAAATTAATTTCAATGTTTTATGATAAAAGAATACAAGAGGTAACCCGTTTCAATCAAATTTTATCGTTTAAAAAAAGAATTTACGCTTCGCAACACACTTTTCACATCATCCATCGGTTGAAACGGAACGATAATTTCAAGGTTTGTATTGATGATACAATAAACTTTCTCCTCGTCATTGTCTTCCATACCGAATCCATCCTCATTCGCAAAGTAACGACCATCGGGATAGGTTGTCCAAACAAGAGCACAAAGTCCGTTTTTAAAATCATTGTAACGATTGAATCCGAATTCTACACGTTTACAGTCAACACAACAATGATAGTGATTGTGATGTCGATGGATACTATCATAATCGATGTCTTTATCTTCAACCAAGAGCTGCCCGTCCGCATTTACGAATTCACGTAGTTTGCCGGTCCGCATATTAACAAGTATGAAAGTTTTGCCTTTTCCCCAGAAAGCGGCGATATCGTTACCTAAGTCCCGGCCGTGATTATCACCATCCAAAGCCGGGATACCACAGGCTATGACATCTTTGTTATCTGTTATCTTGAAATGAGATTTAAAGTTCTCCATTTTTTTCTTCATATATCCTTAGATTATAATACACTCATAATTATTACTGTTTATTTTTTACTTATAGAGTACATTTTCTTAATTTATCTATCTTCTGTCGCCTCCATTTTTATTTTCTTTTTCTAACTTTGATGCTTGCCTATACCTATAATAATGAAAGTCTCAATTGTATTTTCAGGAAAGGCGTTATCATATGAAATTATATGTTCTATTTTCTCGGTATTACTGCAACCAACTATACCGAAAAGGAAGTTGGAATATGTTTGTAAAAATTTCTCATATCCAATCTGTTCGAAATTGGTTGCATGTTGTGTGGAAACCAACAAGTATCTACACCTATCACTGTTCTTTATCAATTCTGTTTCTAATTTATGCAACAATGTTTCATGATTGCCATCTTCTACACGTGCATAAATCGCGGTATAATTATTACATAACATCCGTAAATAACAAAGTTTTAAAGGATCGCTGCAGACCATTTTTTCTAAATCCCGAAATTTGGAATAGTATATCCGCTCAATCACATCTTTATCTGAAATAATTTCGCAGGAAAGCGGACTGGTAGCAATTCGTGATTGGATAGCAGCTACTTCATTCAAGATAATACGTTGCTGTTCGATAATCGGCAACACATACTTTCGAATGACATCCTCCGTTAATCGATGCCCCCCGGGAAATGAAAAATATTTAATATAATGCTCACAATACTCTTCACGGCAATTTACCGTATCATCACCTATACCAAATAGTGCAATCGTATTATCTCTCTCCTCACCTGAATAAGCCATACATTGTGTTTGCTCAAGTTCTTCGTAACGGTCACATAACTCCGGTGTAATTTCATATTCAGAAATACCATCCTGCCTTTCACTGAAGAATCTGTTGATGCCTAATTTACACCGCATTGATCGTGACACATGAAGAGATGGATTTACCAAAATCTTATATGTACCTTGAAGTTTTTGGGCAAACATTCCTCCCATGGAGGTACCGATTACGAGATTTATCTTCTCTTCTTTTACAAGTCTTTTCAACATCTCCAATGCCACCATTGGCTCAATAGGAAGGTCTGGAGAAAAGATGGTGTCATTTGGCAATAGGCGGCGCAAATGCTCTGCCGTTCCAGAATTACCGGATGAGGAAAGTCCATGTATATATAAAATCTTCATACTGTTTATACTTTAAGCTATTTGTACCAAAACTTCCGTGTAATTACCGTTACCAAATCGAATCCATTCACCTTTAAATTCCCGTACTCCATTTTTACCACGATCATCGATAAGATAATCATCTTTGCATATATCATTCATTACTTTATTTTCCATTGTAGCTATGCTTTTAATTTCAATATCTATTACCACCTCGGTCACCTTCTTCCACACAAATCCTACAAACAAGAGTCTTTTCATCATATAGTTCCAAATCTAGTTGTTTAGGTCTGGAATTGCTCAACATTTTCTCACACCATACCAAGAAAGCACAATATTCATTATCAAATCTAAAGCTATACCAAAGAGGGAGGTTCCTTTTGCTCTCACTTTCTTTTCTCAAATCATCCGGGTTAGGGATTTTGAAATCTTTATCCGTTAACCGGACATATGCTGTATGAGAATAATGGCTGCTTTCTATAACTTCTACGACCTCTTTCCAAGGTGCAGTAAGAGGAAAATGGATGTGTTCATAATATCCTGATGCTTCCGGTCCTCATAAATCCTTTGCTTGACTATTACGCATTGTTTCCGAGTAGTCAAATATATGCTTTATCATCATCTCGATTCTACTGAGTTCATCCCAAGGTATAATAGCTTTCGTCATAAGTCATCCTTCTATTAATTCATACTCAACTCCGAACCATTCGTTTAATGTATCTTCAACCTGGGCATTGATTTCAGGTGTAATCTTATCCTTTATCTTCTTATACACATAGAGAACGGCGACACCTTCATCCAATACACCCAATAGTCGATATACGGCACTTGGTATCAAACTTACCGGAGATACGGTGTAGATGATTGCAGCATAAATCAATACCCTGTCTAATGTGGTCGTTTTTTCATCAACCATCACATAATAGAACTGTAACAGCGGCCGGGTTGCTGTTCGTCCGGCTTTCAGCGCATATGGCCGGATCTTGATATACAATTCATTAATTTTACCGCGCCAATCATAGTTCTTCACTTTCTTCAACAGTGAGTCAATCTCTTTGCCCATAATCCAATAGGCCAAAATCGTAATACAAATAATCGTCAACATATTCTTTCTTGCTTTAGTTTCTTATATAGAGTCTTATCTATATGGATACCTATCTCCTATAGTCAATTTAATCCCAAAAACCGAATTTATCCAAAGATGTATTTTGCTCAAATACATTTTCCGAAATAACCAACTCCTTCGGTTTCTTTACACTTTGGAAAATCGGATGGCCAGCAAAAGCGGCTTCATCAATACTTACCATAGAATTAAACTCTATTCTACGCATGGATTCATTATGGTAGAAAGCCTCGCAGCCTATCTTCTCTAAAGATTTTGGAAATACGGCAGAACGTAGTTTAGACACTATGTATTTACAACCAGTTGTTACTCAATAATTTGTAAGTAATAAATCTGAAATATGGTCGTAATCTTTAATTGCGCATTCTAAAGGGTGAAGGTTTAACACTTTTATTGATTATTAACTCATTTAGAGCATTCGTATTGGCGGTTTCTTCTCTTTCCCATGCAATTTACTTCTGATATTCCACTTCAATTTTGGCTTATCGTTTAAGTCGCTGTAAAGGTACTATATTTTGTTTAATCTATTCGATATTCCTTATCTTCGATTGTATTACCGATTTCTCAATATATTAAAGCGAGAGGAAGTGCAGCCCCAATCTATTATTTTGGAGAGAATGCAGTCTGCCGCTTACGAGCTTGCCTTTGTTAAAATAACAGTCCTCAGAAATGGGAGTACGTGCATAATCTGTTCTCGAATTAAGAACTATTATCTTCATTGTTGATTCTTTCTTTTTACCTAACTATTTCGTAGGTCGTTTGTCTCCGTTGCCGAATGGTCATATCAAACCAAGAAATGGAGAAAAGTTTGGGGCTGTTTACTCTCCAGAGGATGAAGAAACAGCCCCAAACACAGTTTACCACACTTGACCTTTATTCATTTAGCAGAACAACTGGTTACTTTGATATTCGACATCGGAAATAGTGGCTATATATTCAATATCTGTTCAATATCCCTGAATCCCTGTCTTTATTTTGCATTTTCAATTTTACATTGGATTTGTTTTTTCCGAATGCAAAGTTGTACACGAGGTTGATATAGACCATATTGGCATTATTAGTGATTCTTTCGGTTTCTGTCCGGTGTAGAAGTGGCGTTCCCGATACGAATGTAACCTGTTTCCATGAATCATAGAACGGGTATCTTATACCTCCAGTAATGGTCAGATTCTTTATCGGTTTATAAGACAATTCTACCGATGCCATGCTTGGAATATTTTCCATAGTCTGTCCGACAAGTGATTTCTTTTGAGTCTGATAGAACAACTGTAATCCCCATTTATTATATGCAAAATACACTGAGGGTATTATCGAATAGCCCGTATGATTCCACTCTGAATCGCCCAATTTATTTGTTTGGTGGAACACCTCAGAGTACAGTCTTAACCGTAGAATATTGTTTGAAAACGGATACCATTGCAGAAACAGGCTGGCTTTCATACTCTGTGCATTATCCAGATTGCCGAATGTCTCGATGATACTCGTGTCATCAGATTGGAAAATCGGAGCGATAGCATCTTTGGTATATGAGTATCTCACTTCCGCATTGATTACAAATTTCTTGAAGCCTTTGAAATAGGACAGCGAGAAATCGTGATTGTTGCTCGGTGTCAAATTGGGATTTCCTGCGAATATATAATTGGGGTCTTTGAAGTAAGGATTGTAAGTCAATGAAGACACTGACGGGTTTTCTGTATTTACCTCATAATTGAACATCAGGTCTGAACTTTCGTTTATGAAATATCCTAATTTCACCTGAGGGCGGAAATAGGTGAAGTTATAGGTCTTATTTTCAATGGTTGTAAAAATGTTGTTGTTTACACCTGCACTTATACTGTAATTGAATTTTTCACCCATCATTCCAGTTATTCCCAAATAGGAGTAGATTTCATTAGTAGTTATCCGGTTGTTTGAAGGCAAATTGTTTTGAATGCTGTTGTTGTACATATATCTGGTTCCTGCATACAAGTTTGCTTTCTTCATTTTATAGTTATACAGTGCTTCTCCGATAACCGAATACTTGTCTGTATTTATTATCGTTACTGTTTCAAAATCCGTTTTCTCCTCCAGCAATTCTCTGTATTCATAGTCATAGTCGGATTTGTAGTATGTACCGACAAGATTCATTATAAGCTCATGTTTGGAGCCGAATGACTTGCTGAAATACATATCCATAACCGGATTGATGTATTTGTCTTTGTCTGAACTTTCGCCAGTTTTAATAGTTTCCACGCCATTGATTCTTGACATGATGTCCTGTATCGAGGAGCGTCTGCGATTTAATGAATTGAAAGATAGTTTTGCGCTAAACAAATAGTTGTCAATTTTTGAATTGTTGAAACTGATTTCAGCCATCTGCTGTTCGTATGCATACGGACTGTTACGTCCGTTTTTTGTCTTTTCATAATTAGCTCCTCCAACCGAATACGCCATTTCTTCATCCAATACTCGTTTGTCGTAGTTCCTGTAATTGATATTGTAAGTTACACCAATCTGCGAATTTCCCCAATTATATTTGAAGTTGACAACATTGTTGCCAAAACCAGTGGTTACGGCATTTTGGGTGTTGATACCTACCGCACCTCCATTGTGCCTTTCTTTGGTCACCACATTGATGACTGCACCCAATCCCATGTTAGAGTATTGTATGGGAGGTTGTGTATAATAATCTATTTTAGAGATGTTTTCCGGAGAGATAACGGAAAGGTCTGTCGGTGTTGACGGTATGCCGTTTATCAGAATCTTGACAGCTTTTCCGTCCACCGAATTTACATTCTGGTCGATAACCTGTATTTTGGGCAAGTGTTCCAATGCCGCCAATGCGCTGCTGTATTGTTCTTTTTCTATGTTGGTAAGTTTATATTCTTTTTTATCAGCAAACCTTTTGACCATGCTTGTGGTGATTACGACTTCATCCAATTGCATGGCATCTTCTGCCAAAATTATTTCTCCAAGATCAATGGATTGATTCAATGTCAGTTCCTGTCGGTAGTCCGCATAACCGATAAATAATATGTCAATATTGTATTTCCCTTCCTCTATTTCCTTGATTATGAATTGTCCGTTTTCATTGGTAATACCTCCTTTGTAATTCAGAGTATCCTGCACAGAACGCACTATAACATTTGCGCCGATGATAGGTTGTGCTTTCGCATCCTTGACAATTCCTTTAACAATATGCTGGCTCCATGCTGGCACAGAACATAAAAAACAACATAGCATCAGAAAAATGACATTTACTCTTCTCATGATTTTTATCGTTTTATTTGGGCTGTAAAACTACTCAAAAATTCCCGAAACGGGGCTGTAAACTGACTGACAGTTGTCTGACATTATACTGACAAATTGCTGTCAGACTCTAATTCTTTTTCAATTTCTTCAATGGACGGCAGACTACCACAGAAATCACTTGGTAAGGCTTGTCCTAATTCATAGTCGGAGATTCCAATAGGCTTCTGAATATCACGCAAAGCATATTCAGCCTTAATGCGGTCTTTGCTCTTGCAAAGCAATAGCCCGATAGTACGGTTGTCTCCTTCACGGCAAAGAATGTCATCCACGGCAGAACAGTAGAAATTCAACTTGCCGATATACTCCGGCATGAACTCCGTGTCTTTCAGTTCAATCACCAAATACCTGTGCAGGAAAGCATTGTACATCAATATGTCAATATAGTAATCATCGCCTGACACATTGATGTGATATTGTCGTCCCATAAAGGCAAAACCTGCACCCATTTCTACAAGGAATTTTTCCACATGCTTTACCAGACCGATTTCCACGTCACGCTCGTTATATTGGTCGGTGAAAGTCAACATGTCGAATATATACGGGTCTTTGAGCATGGATTTCACATCGTTTGCTTCCGGGATTGGCAAAGTCTCCGTGAAGTTGTTTACCAAAGCCCCATGTTTGCCATAATCATCAAGCCTGATGGCTTCTTGTAAATAGCGTGTATTCCAATGTGATGTGATACACTGCACCATGTACCAATACCGGACACGAACATCCTTGACCTGCTGCAAGAGTATCAGGTTATGGGTCCAGCCCAAATGTTTGATGGGAAGAGTAAAATTATACTTTTCCAATTGCGCAATCACTGATTGCGTAATTGGAGCATCCGTCTCTTTCACTATCGTAAGCTCCTGATTATATTCATTGAAAAACTGTATCATGCACTGCACATTGCGCACGGAGCAACCTTTTATCTCGGTATAATCGTTCCTCAAGTCCACAGCCAGCCGTTGCAAGGTCTTTTTGCCCCAACCGTCGGCGTCTTGGCTTTGTTGTAACATTTCGCCGATGTCCCAATACATCCGCAACATCTCTTCATTGGCGGCATAGATTGCCCTTTGCTGTGCAACCAATACCCTTTGCTTGATTTTGCGGAGCAATGCCGCACATAACCACGAAAACTATCCGTAAAGTTTTCAATATCTTGCCTGTCTGTATTTTTAGCCATATTCTACATATATTTTTTACAAAGTTACTCTTTTCATTTGACTATACACCAATAAGCTCTCCGTATTTTGAGTGTATTTCTTCGTGAAGCTATCTTTTATCTTCTCATCGAAAAGCCTCTCTTCTGTTGTCGGTCATACTGCCCTTCCATCACGTTATCGACTTCTCGTCTGGCTTTGATTTGCTCCCGGTTATCCAAATTTCCTTTTTGCTTGGCAGTGATATACAAGAAATCTCCGGCTGCACGGTGCGGCTGTTTGTCGTCACCGAACAGGTTAAGGGCACTCTTGATGTCCGACACCTGTTCTGCATCAAAGCGTGGTTTGTAATAATCCCTTGCCAGACGGATAATGCCGTGTACTGCCTTGCGGAAGATGTCGCTTGTTTTGAGCAGCAGGAAACTGAGACAGCCGATAATGTGGTTTTGCCACGAAATCCGATTTTTGAGCCTCGTGATTTCCTCCGTATGCGCAGCCTCCCGGCGGTTGAGTTCCGACAGGTGCTTGGCTTCCAGTTCCATCCGTTCACGCTGATGGTCGTTCTGCATGGTTTGGATTTTACATTGCAACCGCTCAATGGTTTCCTCATGCGTGGCTATGATTCAAAATAAGTATGCGGTTTGTACATATGATTGCCCAGCATAAGATATATTTTACCATTCAATCGACTCAATATACTCTCCCACAATATAATATTTTAAGTTCTTTACAATAGAGCACTTATGCTCTTAAATCTTTCAACAACATTATCGCTGACTCATAATTTATTTTTCTATTAGCGAGTCATGCTCACTGCTAATTCAAATATTTCTTGATTGCTTTCATCGTTTTCTCCCGCAAGGTATACAGATGCTATTTCGATCCCCATCTTCCTCAGCCAATTAAAAGCTTGTATGGCTGTCTTTGATGTATTCTTTGAAGTTCCTATTTAAATAATAGAACATAAAGACTCCGAGTTTATAACTCACCTCGCAACTTTTTTCATCAACAGTAGCGAACTTGGGTCGAATCTTAAACTCCTTCTCAATGAAGTCTGAAATCTCTTTATAGGTCTTACAGCTTTCATATTATTTAAGTTTTAATGTTGCTTTCAATTGTTGTAATCCGAGGCTTGCTCCGCTTTGGATATGGATACATTCTCGGTTGCACCCCTCAGGCAATGCGACCTCAGAAGGGTCAATAATGTATAATTCACATTTTGGCGGTATCATCTTCAAAAGTTCTGCAGCTGGATAGACCAACATCGTAGAGCCTACTACAATAAAAACATTTGCTTGCTTTGTTGCCTCTACAGACGCTTTCCACAGCCGTAGTTCGATATCTTCGTTGAAGAATATTACATAAGGTCGCAACTGTGAACCATCGGGTGCCTTATCACCAATATGAATATCAGGATTGTTATGGTCAATCTCATACGATTCATATGGATGTAATGTAGAAGCATTCTTCAACGCTTCACCGTGGAGGTGAATTACATTCGTTGAGCCTGCCCGTTCGTGAAAGTCATCGCCATTCTGGGTAATCACTGTCACCTCGTACTCGTCTTCCAACTCTGCAATAATGTAATGTCCTTCGTTAGGCCCTTTCTTCATAATCAAGCTGCGAATGAGATTGAAAAAATCGAGCATCCGCTGCCTCCGTTCGTTGCAGCCACTTCGTCTTCCACAATACCACGAACTGCGTGCGGCTACAGCCTCGATGTTGAGCGTATCCCACAAACCGCCTTTGCCACGAAAAGTGGGTAATCCACTCTCGCGGCTCATACCGGCTCCGGTATAGAAGACAAGTTTACACATACTATTTCTGTGGTTTATGCAACGACATTGTGTAGCCACATCTGATACATTTTGTGCCGGACAGAGGTCTTGCCCCAGGGTAAGTTTCCTCATACATAAAATGGTGGTTGTCTCTCACGTAATCGTGGTTGGGACATTTCAGTCCACGTACTTCTTTTACCTTCTTCATATGGATATTATTTATTGTTACTATACAGAAACTTTTCGCTCGAATTACTAACCCTTTTCTTTTATAGAGTAGTAATCCGAGCGAAATATATCTCTGTAAGAAAATAAATCTTACGATTTATGGAATAAGTGTAAACCATTGATTCAATATATCTTCCACTTGTGTTCTAATTTCAGGTGTCACACGATGCTTAACGCGGTTGTAGGCAATTGCTAAAGTCGCAACATTATCTGCCAAACCTAATATTCCGAACTTGTTTCGGCTCAACAAATCCTTTGGCAAAAGCTGATATGCCAACGCCCCAATGATAATTACTTTGTCTACAACCGGTGTCGTGGGAGCTTTAACCACATAATATAATTCCAAAACAGTACGCGTGGTCTCTCTTCCAGCCTTGACAGCGTATTGTTTAATATATTGCCAGAGTTGTTCTGGACTTCCAAAGACGTTGCTTAATATATCCATATATTCAATGTTTAAATTTCAGTTTACTATATAGATAAAAGAACACTCGGATTTCTATCTTCAGAAATCAAATCCAAGTTTACGACCTTTTCTGCGCCACTCCTCATCATCCTTTTCAAACTGATCAAGCATTTTCTCTGTATTGGAGATAAAATCATCTGTTTGATTGAGTAAAGCAGCAGTACGCAGACGAAGTTCTATACGCTGCCTCACAAACGATGACTCTGATGCACTTGCCCCGATAGCATTCATCACTCTGCGAAAGCAGGCGTCAGAGTTATCCAACTTAACTCCACACTGCTCAATAGCACGGTCTAATGACTTTTGTCTATCTGTCAAAATATTCCAACTCATATCATTTTATCTTTTTATTGTTAATCTAACAATCTTATATAGGCAGTACATCAAATATACCGGGGTTATGAAGAACCCTAAAAATATTGATATTGCAAGTTTAATCAAGAAATGCCCAAATATGGCTTCAAATGTAAACCATACGAATGTCATCGGTGCAAATTATGACAATCTACACATTGGGCTACAGCGGGTCGTGTTGGATGGTAATAACAATTCATTTAATCTATATTTCTTGAAACAACCGGATACCTGGCCAATCTATTAAATTCATTTTGAATCTTATCCATAACCAGTTTATCCAATTTGTTTTGTTGTATCATTCCCCAAAGCTGTGGTATCGCAAAAGGCCACCATACACATACTGTCAATGCCGTAGGGATAGCTTGCTGACCAAATATACCGACACTCGCTTTCACATATACATGTGGGACAGCTGGTGATATTCTGATTTTCAAAGCCGTCTGCAAGCCTAAAACCGCCTTAAACAGATTTCCTTTCTTAATTGAAATATCCCAATCTCCTGAAGGTAATTTAATCCCATCAACTTCATATCCATCATAACGCAAAGAAGACATTAAACTATTTGCAACCGTATCCGAATAAGGTGCTACATCACAGAATAACTTTGTCGATCTAAAAAGTCCCATACTTCGTTTTTTTTCTATTGATGATGTAAAGGAGTGAAATCTATCATTGGCCGGATTGTATCATTCTTTTTAAGAATACTTTATTTTTATCTGAACCGATAATTTCAAAATTCGCTGATTGCAAAAGCTTAATAGATATAACGTTGTCTTTGTAGACTTCACTCTGTATAAAATCACAACTCAAATTTTTCAAAATAAAGCTTACTGTTTCTAAGATGCACTCTTTCATTATGCCTTGTGAACGGTAAGCCGGATGCATAGCATAAAATAACGTCGGTTTGTCAAGTATATCCATTATGGCTATAAACCCCACAAGTTTAGCATTTAAATAAATCCCCCAAAGAAAGCCTTCATTACGAGTCACATAACAACTAAAAGAATATAAGAACTGTTTTATGCCATCTTCTGAAGAAACAAGATCATTCAATTCTCTGAGATAACGTTTGGTCGCATCGTCATCAAATATCTGCCGCAATATTGGAATGTCAGTATTATTGATACAACTCAATACGCATCTATGCGTTTGTATTTTAGGATATGCATTCATTTTATCAGGCCTCTTTCTGCCATCTCGCAATATAAAAACATGAAAATCTGTGCATATACCCGTTCATTATGACACAAGATATCCCATTGTTCATCCGAATATTCAACTGCTGTCAAACACATGTCGCACATTCGAATGGCTGGACAATATTTACAACGTTCAACACGCTTATGATAATATTCCTCTACAATCTCATTTGCACGTTTCCAATCTATACCATTCTTGACATTCCCAATTCGATATTTATCGGCTACTTTTTCACATATCCCAATCTGCATTTGAGAGTCAATATATATCTTTGAATTGATGGGCATACAAGTTGCCATTGGTACTGATTGTCCTGCGTCTATAATTGGACGATCTTTCCAATAAGCGAGGCATTCATCCAAAAAGATTTTAAGAACAACCCAATCTTGATGTTTCTCATATGCGTCTAATATATGTAGATAAAGTTGTTTTGTCTCTTCGTAGTCAACAGTTTTTACCCCATTGATAAAATTAGGGGATAATCCATGAATATTTGAAAGAACGAAACTTTTCAGCAATCCATCGCTATTCCATTCTCGTGCAATTTGGATAATGTCACTAAATGCCACCAATGTCATTTGCAATAACACACATGGAATATATTCAGGATAAGTCTCTTTTATATGGCTCAATGCACTATAAACTCTTTCATATGATCCATTCCCCATGATGTCAACGCGATGTTTATTATGAAAAACTTTAGTCCCATCGATTGAGATTGCCAACTCTACACTATTTATTGAAAGCCATTCAATTTTTTCATTATTTAGCAACACACCATTTGTTGAGATAGAAAAATCCACATTGTTTCCCCAACGCTCGCGCCCTCTTATTATTGCATATTGAATAAGTTGGTATTGCAACAGCGGCTCACCTCCATAAAACGCAATGCGTAAACGTCTATTCCCAGCTATCTGTTGGATAAAATCATATATAACATCAATGTCTCTACCTGTTAATGTATGACTACCGTGAATACGATTGTTTACATAGTCTCCGGAATAGCAACAATATGTACATCTGAGATTACATTGTTCTGTTATACCGATAATAAACATTTCTATTTCAGACATAGTATTGAACTGATTCAGAGGATTGAAACGCCAGGTATAATCACTTTCATCCGCAACTCCTCCTACTATTTCATTCGTTCTACGCAAATAGGAATAGATGTTTCCTCGAATGGTCTGAATATGCATATGAATTAATCTTAACTCCTTCTTCCACATTTATTTGCCGAGCAATGTCCGCATCTTAAACACTTTGCCTGACAGGCAGCCATGCCCATAGCCTGGATAGCTGCTTTCTTCTTATCCTCCTTTATTACATTATTATTAAGAATAGGAAGAATGCCACCATAACTTACTTGATTATTTACTTGTGTGTACATAACTTAATATTTAGTGGTTATACTCGTTTGATGATTCTATCATATTCTCCTGAACTATACCAATTCCATAATTCTCCTGCTCGGACAACTAACCACGGCATAGCTGCCGCATTAATGGATAGATATTTAATTATACTATCCATCATTCCCGAATGATTGTTGTTGAAATCCATTGCCTGCTGAATAAAAGACTTTATATGAATCCGGCCATAGCATTTCTTCGGCAGACCTGCCATTTTTATCATTGTGGTAAGAGCTACATTTATGTCTTGGCAACATAATAGACCTATACGATCCGCCGAAAAATCAGAGATACGATACCAATTTAATAATGGCATTTTTACTAAACTCATCCATATATTCAGATCAGAGTTCGCTATAGGCATATACATTGCTTCTGTAAACATATGGTATGATTTATGACCGCATTTTATATGTCCGAGTTCGTGTCCAATCATAAAATACAGTTCTTCAGGAGAAAGCAAATCCACAGTTCCTGATTGTAATATTATTCTCGGCTTTTGCTCTCCTACGGAAAATGAGCAAATATCATAATCCCAGTCAGTTGAACAGGCCGGTACATTTTTTATCTCAAGTAACCGACAAGCCTCCACAACATGTCTATGTATATTCGGTAAACTTTTATCTGTTACATTTATACCTTCCGCAGAATATTCAATTGCAGCATACTTTTCCATTATGCTACCGACCGTCTTATCAACTATTGATTTAAATCCTGGAATTTTTCTCAATTTATCCAATGTTGATTTGTCCTTAGGATGTAGAATGGCCGAAATATCTAATCCTTTTATTGTAGTTCTAAGTTTCATATCCTGGTGCTTCTATGATTATCAACCTCCACCCATAGAATAGTCTCCTTCAGCATACAATATACGCTTACGACATCGTGAACAACTGATTAAAGTGCGTGTTTCATTGGGCATTTCTGAAAGAGGATTGAGGGTACCACATTCCGGACACACAATGTAGTAAGACTTACAATGCTCACAATAGTGCAAATCTAATGTCCTAAAATCTGCTTTTTGTTTATTAGAGCGCGATTCACCAGACCAAAAATGGTCAACACCATTTATAATCGAACCGCAAATAGCAAGACCAAGTCCCTCTTTTGATTTCAAATCCTTGAACTTTGACCAAGGACGAAGTTCCCGCAAACACTTTTTACATTTGTGTGGCATATTATCTATTTATTTTTTGAATATCATATATAGTATTGTTCTGCCAATTTTGCGTTCCATACCATTCTTGGTTATAGGTACGCTTGTTTGACGGCTAATTTTCTGTTTAAGTTTGGTTATCCCCAATGCTCGTTTCCACGAGAATGAGGCTCTTGGTATTTTTATTTTGTTCATACTTCTTCAGTTTCAGGTGTAATCGGTTTCACCTTTGACATCTCACTATCTTTCCATTTGGCAATGGTAGCATCAGCAACCTCAATTTGAGCGTTCTTAACTTTTTCAAGAATATCACTCTTCAATTCGAGTTCTATCTGATGCTGTTTTTGAAGTTGTTCTTCACGTGTTTTCAACTCAATATCATGCATGTTACGAATGCGTTCCATATACTCATCAGATTCAAGGTATGCCATCACCTGTTTTTCTTCTGCTTGAATCATTCTATCATAAGAGCCGACAGGTGTAACAATCTTTACTACGGTAGGAAGAATTTCAATAATAAAAAACAGCAGGCGAATCATCCACAAGAAGAATAACTCAGTAGGCAAATTTCCATTCGCATCTCTTTTCCAAACTGCATATTCGAGAATACGATAGTTCTGTATGAAGTGATTTCCTTTATTTGATGTCTGCCGAAAATCCTGAATAATCTTTCCTCTCTCAGTAGCCAAAGAATCACGTGTATCCCGATTATGAGCCAAACGTTCAGATTCCCTTACATAGTCCGTGGTATTTTGAGCAATCTGTCCCTCTGCAATAGAGCGTTCCCCTTCAAGTTCTTTAATCCTTTTATTGATTTTATCATTCCATGCTTTCTTCTCATTTTCCATTGTGCGCCAATGTGGGCGTCTTAAATCTTTTAGACGAGTTATTTCACTAGTATATATAGCAGAGTCTATAGCGTTCTTTGCATTCGCCAGATTCCTTTGTGTGGCATTGATCTGATTATTATAATTGTTGTACTGGTTCTGGGCAGTTGTAAACGTATTTGTTGTTGGTTTATTCAATTTGTTTCGCTCTGCCTGAATCTGTGCATTCAATGAACTGACATTGCCCCTTAAACCTATATTTAGGCTATCCAGTCTGCTCATCGTCGAAGTAGACAAATCAATCTCGCCACTCAAAACTCCTTCTTCTCTATGAGCACGTGTACTTTCTGATAGTTCCTTAGCCGAACTTTCATCAAAAAAGAATTTTTGTTCTGCGATGAAATCCTCGAAAATAACCAACTCTAATGGAATCGATACCATAAAAGCAATGATGCATGCCAATGCAGAACGAGAGAGCAGGGGTACCCAGAACTTCTGTTTCTTGGCTGATGGATCTTTCTTTAATGTAATGACAAGACTCCGGTCGATACAGAAAATCAACAAAGACCATATTAAACCAAACAGCATTGCCCAGCCTAAACTTCCGGAAGATTCGTCGCCGCTCTGTGTAAAATACCACGCTGCAGATGTTCCCGCACAAAAAGCAATAAACGCAGTCATCAGAATTGTCGCACCAATGGCAGAAAACTTTTTATGGTCTGTTCTGCATTTTTCAAGAATATCCAATTCTGCTCCGGCAACAGTCCACAGAAATCTTTGAAATTTATTTCCCATATATCTCTTCCTTTTTATTTATACACAAGTATGTAGTATAACTTTTCTTATATAATTGTATCGTTAATGTCCAATATATCAGACTTACCAATATGCCAAAAGCCAAAGGCAAAATCATATTTTCAATTGACCAATAAATGTCAATTGCTTTCTTACCGTAGTTGGATAAGAGTGTCCAATCTAAATTTAGATAGATATATAGCATTGCAGGCAATAGCCCAATTAAAAGACATAGAAATGCTCCAATCCATTTTATGATTACAAGATGGTCTCTATAATCAATAAAATGTTTAATTGACGTATAAAGCAGCCATACAGATCCTACGCTCATTATCAAACCAATCGAAACAAATAATCTTATTGTCCAACTAGGTGCTATTATCGCAAGAATGGCATTTATACCTATGATAGCAAATAAAACGATGCTCAAAATCACCGTTGCATTGTGCAACAAGGCTTTGTACTCATTCGTAATATACTTATCAGCACTATTCATTATAGTTTTATCTTTAGGGATAAAATATTCTTCAATCTATTCCAAAGTCCCTTTTCAAACATCTTTTTTGTAATACCCTGTTCCGTTGGGGAGAGCATCCATCTATCCAAATCAGTCTCTTTAATAGATGTTATGAGTGGGGTTAAATCTATTTCGCAGTTTGGAATTTGCAATCTTGATAAACTGTCTGATACTTTGACATCAAGTTTCGGAAGTGAGCGTACTCCAACGCTTAACATTTGCTCCTTAATTGATATCGCATTGCTTGCTACCAAACGATATGTTATGGCCCTATTGGGGAATACTTTGATGGAAGTTTGTTGGGTAACATCAATATCATTAGGATAGAGCATTATATTATCTGCATTTGCAACGTTCCATCTTAACTCCACGGGTTGGGACTCTAAGGTGTGTGGCATATCTGACGAGAAATCATTGATAGCAACCTCTCTTAATACTCTAATTGTTATCTCCTTAGAAATTGATATTTGTTCATCAACTGCAAATACAATAAGAGTATATGTTGTATCTTTTGTAGGAGTTACTTCTAATTCGGTAAATATTGATACATCTATCTCATCGACATCAGACTTAAGCAAAATCTTTTTAGCATAATCCACACTCCAAGATAGTCTTGTCGTTTTGCCCGCCTTTATATTAGAGTGAGAAGAAGAAAAACGACGGATGCTTGGAGATGAGTATGGTACAACCTTCACTGATTGTTTTACCAAATCATAATCGTTATATACAATTAGGTAAAGTTCTAATGCCTTCTCAACAACCAGCTCTACATCTTTATACAATGTTACATCTTTGCCAGCCAGTTCAATCTTGGTATAATTTTCGGCATCCCACTCAATGTAGATTTTACTACCTATAACATATTGTAGTTCCTTAATCCGAAAATATTTGATCTCAGGCTTAAGAGATAAACCATTCTTAGTCGCCTCTGAAAACTCGTATCGACATTTGCGACAAAAGTTTGCAGCTATCGGATTTTCGGCATTACATTCGGGACATTTTTTCATTTCGCTCATAATGCCTTTAGTTATTGGTTAGAGTAAAGGAATAATATTGAGATTCTGCGACAGAAATTGCCGATGATGTAGAATATTCCCATATTTTACAATAGAATTTCAAATTGTGCTTACCAGTCCCAACTTCCAACTCATTATATGGCATGAATATTTCGACATCTGTATACGAACTGCTATCATAGTTAGGTTTTATTGTTTTGTGAGTTGCCGCTTGATTATCTGATGTAGCATAACTTCCATTAGTATCTTTGACCCTATTGCCATTCTCATAGTAGAAATATACGGCACAAGAACCATCTATACCCTTCATGTTTTGCACCGAGAAGTCTACAAGAATTTTCATTCCCTTCACACCATTTTTAAATACATTATGCTCAACTGTTACATCCTTAATTTGGCCTGTGATTTTTTGAGCAACCTGAATAAGATTGATTTTGACTTCCATTCCTTCAGATTTGACCTTAAACCAATCTGTACGCTCTGTTCGTTTAGGGTTCTCTTCATATGAAATAGTAAATGACTCCGTGCCTTGAGTAATAACCCTGAACCAAGATGACAAAGAGTTAATTTCGTAACTATCCGCATCTGTATTTACTTGATAAGTGATTTGTCCTGATGAAGCACTGAGGTTGCTATCAACAACTTTCTTATCATTAACCAATAATCGTTGAGGTTTATATACTGCTTGATCCAAGCACATTGTCACCTCGTCATTCCTGGTTTTGATACGAATGTTTGCAGTTCTATTGCTCTGTCTATTTTTAGTTGCCTTAATTATAAAATACGAGTCATTCTTTTCTAATGTGCACCATTTAGGCAAATCCAAGACTTCATATTCTGATGCATTTGTCTTGACATCATACATAAGAGAGGCTCCATGAGTTGGAATATTAACTGTTCGTCCCTCGTTGGAACCATTTATCAATAGATATGACTTATACCCGAAGATATTAGACAAGAATCTTTCTCCACTATAGTTGCGGTCCTCCAATCGATATGCATAATGGAGAGAAAAGGCTGAAATTATTATGAATACTATAAGGAGAATAATAGTAACTACATTTGTTGCTGATGTTACCGTTCTTTCTACGACCTTATCCTTGTAGATGGTTTGAGAATCATATACAACATTGACTTCTTTAACATCGAATGATGTAGTATTATCTACACGCAATAATATCATTTGGCTATCTTTTACAGTCGCGATAAACCTATTTTGTCCTGTTACATCTCGCCCATTAATAGTTACCTTATCCGCGTTTATTGCATTCCATTCAACAAGGAACTTTCCATTAGATTGTTTCTTTATAGCAAAGTTTTCAATATGACACATATGACTTTTCCCGGGCTTGGTATGCTCGGGAAACCGTGTACCACATTTTCTGCAATAACTTGCAGATTCTGGATTGGACGTTTTACATGAAGGACATTCCTTTGATGTCATGTTACTTTAAACTTGATGCAATAGTTTCACAATCCCAGAAGCCATAATTACACTTACGGCAGAAATTGGCATCTATTGGATTTTCCGCACTGCAATTAGGGCATTCTTTAGTGCCATTCTTATCGTTAATCTTGACCTTTTTATGAACTCGCCTCCATTGAGTTAACTCATAACGGAGCTGCTGATTCTTTTTAACAATCTCATCCAATGTTTTAAGTACCTCGGTCAATTTTTCACTATTCTGTTCTGAAGCAGACACACTGTCTTCAGAATGTTTAATGTGCTCCTGCAAAACAGGGATAAGCTTATTCAACTGCTCAACCATTGCTTCATAGTCACCGATAGACTTATTGACTGCCGATACAAGGTTATTTATATCAGCACTCAACGTTGCTGATACCCTTTCCATTGAATTGGATTGTGACTTAAGGCTGCTTTCAAGTAAAGTAATAATTCTTTGTATTTCAGATTGTGTCGTATTAAGAGTGTCTGAGCAATTCTGGCTTGTAGCAGCAGCCAACCTACTTTCAAAAGTACAAACTCTTTCAAGAAGTTGGTTAGTAAATGCATCATTACCCTCCAGTAATTGGTTATACTTCTCAATAATTGCTTTCCGTAATACTTCTATCATTTCAATTTTCATCTCATCTACGCTCTCTGGAACGTTATTCAGAAATGATTTTATATCATTAGCAACTTCATCAAGTTTCTCTTTCTCTGTTTTTAAATATGCTTGCACTGATTCAGAGTGAGAGAGCAATAACGTATTTATACGTCTGTTTATCTCCTCGTTCGTTTCTGCTAACACCTGTGTGACATTATGTACATACTCATCGGATAATATTTTTACCTGCTCTTTGTTTGATTCATATATCCTACTATAAAATGCGTCTAATTGGTGTATATAGTTGTTCAAAAACGATTTTATATTCGCTTCTTGATTTTGGGAAACCTTTATCAACTGTAACAATGATACTTTTATATCGTTCAAAACCAGTTCGGGAGATTTCTCATTGCCTACTGTTCTTCGATAAAACTCATCCTCTTCCTTTTCCTCATATGCGTAGATAATCTTTATAGCGACAGAACAAACTACCGCACCAATAATACCTATTATAGATGTGGTAAATGCTGGTATTATATTTTTCACTAAAGTATCGACATCACTCAGTGAGCTTGTGCCGCTGCTATCCAAGCTGACCACAATCGCAATAAAGGTTCCTAATATACCCAACGATGTCCACACGTTAGGCACATAGTTAAGCAGTTGTTTTGACCTTAACTTTGTAAAATACAATGCAAAGAAAACTGCTGTGATTGATAGTCCTGTTAATGTAACTATAAGATTCAACTCATCATTGATGGTAGAGATGTTTTCTGTTACTGAGTTTGACACTTCTTGTATGTTAATAGTTTCATCCATAGGTCATTACTTTGAGATTATTCTAAATTCAATTCTTCGTGACATTGGGTCTAAAGAGACATCATATATATTATTCTTCTGTACTCGATCTGAGAATGAGTAACCAACACTAATCACTTGCTTCTGGACAAACTCTTTTTGTTCGGAGCTTAAGTTGCAGTTATTAAATATATAACTATATACAAGGTTTGCACGTCCCGATGATAATTCGAGGTTTCGTATGTATCCGTAATCCGTTCCTCTCTCTCCATCCCATAAGGGGTCAGTATGTCCCTCAATGCGTAGCTCTATGTTTTTCCTGTTCTGTTCTTTCCATATTGTCATTGTCCTGGAAATTAAAGATGAACCAATATGTCGCAGATAATTCTTCAATTCTTTTTGCATTATTGGTTCGTTTCTTTGAACGAACAAATCTTTTCTGATATCCCTATTGGTCAATATGATACTACCCCTAATTGTATCAAAAGTGACTTTGACATACTCATCATATACAAATACATCGTGGTATCGTCGGATTAGATTCTTCAAGTTGTTTTGTTTCAGGGAATCTATAATATCCGCCTGTTGTTCCAAATCTAAACTTGCACGTTCGAGCGAAGCCAAAGCTTCTTCGTACAAATCTTGTTTTACAACAGCTTCCTGTTGTGCTTTTTCTGCCTCAGCAACCTTGTCGTTATAATGATTGTAAAGAATAGCACTCAATATAATGAATACAACAAGGAAACCAGACATTAGGTCTGTATAACTCATCCAAAAGTTATGCTCTTCTCCAAAATCTTTCTTAAAAAGTTTCTTCATCGCAATTTATTTCCTTTTACATCATAGTGATGCTCCGTTCCTTGTGTAGTTGCCGATGTTACTGAGTTCGCAAACTGAGAAATAGAATCATACGACACCGGAATAATTACTCTACGATAAGTAAGACTATATAATCCTTTCTTGCTGCCTTTACTTATCAATAAATACTGATTATCAAATTTCTCAATGTTTGAATAAGTAGAAGACAAAAGTACCTTTTTCTTATTCCGGTCAAACAAACCCATCCGAGATTTGCAAGCAATTCTTACTATCTCATCATTGATAAATCCATCCTCAATATAGTCTGCATTAAGTTTATATCGGAACTTCTTTATCCACCACTTTACAATAAAGAGTGCACATAAACCTACTATTGCTAAGCATCCTAACTCAACGATATATTGATAGTATATAAAGACTTCTTCGTAAAACCAGTGGTCTATCTCATATAAGATTGTCCCTGTCAGTCCCGTTACTGTAGCAAACCACAATGCCACAAACGACAGGCAAAGAAATAAAACAAATCTGTTCACAAAACGAATCTTTACAACCGAAACAGGCTGAAATGATATATCCCTAAAAGTGTCAAGAGTAAACGCTTCAGTACTTGTATCAGTAGATTTTGTAAATACTTTAAATACTCTACTGATAGCAGAATTTATCATTTGCTTATATCTATTTGCAGGTGTAAATGCAGTTCCACATTTTCTACAGAACTTAGCATTAGCAGGATTCTCAGCACGGCACCTTGAATTAGGACATTGTATATTCATTTTATTTTAATATATTACCTTTTAAATCTATATATGTTACTTCTGAACCCTTATGACAAATAAAGTATCCATCTACTTTTTTCGATACGGCCATACTCGCATTTAATGATTCTATTTGTATGCACTTCATCACCATACAAATAATTTTCAATACCCAACAAATCTGTGGGTATATGACAAAAATTGAACTGTTGCATCGAAATATGTATGGGATAATTTCTTATCCTCATCATATGAATCATTTTCATAACGATTCATTGAATCCCATGTTATGTCACATAACATCCAATTGCCGCCACAAAATGCAGCCGTAAAGATATGATTACTACGATTCTGATTTAATGCCTCGTCATCATTACATTCTCCAACAGCCCAACAACATATTCCCATTGCAGGAATGCCAATAGAACGTAATAATGCAACAGATAAATCAGTATATCCTTGGCATACGCATCTTCTGTTTCGTAATGCTGTAATAGCTGTTTTTTCTAAAGGGGTATTTTTATAACTACCATCATTTAATGAGTCATAATCATAGAAGATGTTTTTAGCAATCCAATCGTGAACAGATAGTATTTTATTGTACTCGGAGTTATCATACCTTGTAATACTATTAGCTAGATCTCTAAATTCTATTAGAGCGCCAGGAACGACTGCCGTCAACATCGTTTGTTTCTTCAAAAATGTAGAATCTACAGGAATTGAATTATAAAATGTTATGTTATGATTATAGAAATCTGCATTACGTATTATAAATGTGTTTTGTGTATAATCTATTGGTAAGGACAACTGCCGATAATAACCACTAAGAGTTTCTTTTTGGAAATATAGATCGATGTATGTATAGTGATTCTTGGACATACATGGCATAGGAATTATATATTGACATTCACCATTGATATATTTCTGGTCAATTATATCCCCACTCGCATTTTTAAATATTATACACAAAGATGTATGTGCATTCGCAAACCCTGAGGTGACAATTAGAAGTCCTTCATGTATCCTTATGTCTATTGAAAGGCTGGAGTAATTTGAGGTTTTTACAACTGAAGTTTGAATATTTGTCGATAATGTCTTTATTTGTTGTGGAACATTGTCCCTGTATTTGTTCAGTCTATTTTGCTTTTCTATTACTTCCCAGAATGATTGAGGTAAGAAAACATTTGCAAATTCTGTAGCATCTATAAAGAACGGTGCTATTTCTTTTGCTGTGTAACCTGCAATTCCGCAACCAATAGGTGTTACAAAAAAACGTTTATTTTGATTGTTCTTAACAAATAGTAGGAATGCATGAACAAATACTTCTATAGACTTCAAACTTCCTTGCATAGTGGGAATGGCGTAAGATTGTCCTTGTTTCCCAAAGCCAACACCAATTTTAGCTCCAAACTTTTCTAATGCAATCTTAGCCGCACCACTGCAATGTTTGCCTTGCAGATTACTTCCAAAGACAAATATTTCTTCTTGTCTTAGTGATGTTATATAGTCAGGAGTTGTGCGCATCATTTTACATTTGGAATCCTCCATCGCCAGTTGGCTTACCAACCACTATGGTTTGTTGTATATGCACTTCTTGAGAGGCCAATGGTTCACCTAATATTTGAGAGAATAAGTGATCCATGTCTAAAATTGTCAATTCACCATTGATGTCATATGAAGTCCTAGCTTTCTTAACTAAATCTCGGAGTGAATCCAATTCTGATTGTAGAATTTGCATCTGTGCAGTTGCTTGATTTAAATCACTATTCAGCCTTGCAATTTCTTCATCTTTTTTAGTAGAAAGGGAAGGTGTAGATTTATGTGCTTTTATGATACTCTCAAGTCTTTTGTTTTCATTCTTGAGCCTTAAAACTTCCTGCCTTGATGCTTGGAGCTCATTATCTAGCTTCCTCTTTTCTGTTCCTAATGTTAAATTTGATGAGCGTAATCTACTACACTCTGACTCTGAATTACTTAAATCAGTTCTTAGTTTATTTGTTAAATTCTTTAGAGATTGAATCTCTGAGTTCAATCTCGTAATTTCTGCACTTTTTTCTGCGATTTCCGTTCTACATGATGCTAAATCTGAAGTCAATCCGGTTATTTGCTTTTCTTTACCACGAAGAGCTAGTTCCGATTTTGACTTAGCACTTCTAATTTCTTCAAGTTCATTTCTCTGACTATTAAATTCAGATATCAAACTATCCTTCATAAGAGAATCAAACTTAACCGTAAAATTATGTTGTACCTCTAAATTATTGCCAGTGATATCGATAAATTCAACAGCTATAAATGTTGTATCATCGTCTTTGAGTTTTGTTGGATTCGCATCGTTGCGAGCATTATCAACCCATATATCAAATGCATCATGCGTTGATATTGCCATCAATTCTTTCAAAATTTTCTCAATATTATCCGATGAATCGCGGCGTTCTACAATCCAATCTGACAAAGCATCTGTTGCCATAAACAATATACCATTTCGATAAGGTAGTATACTAGACATAACCTTCCCATGATTACATTCGTTAGAATCAATATACTCTGGATTATTATTGAAAACCATATCACCGCTTTCTGGCATCATTGAGGAATACGCCTTTAATTCTTTTGTTCCGTAATCAAAGAAGAAAAGTACACTATCGCCTATTGTTTGAAAACTAATTCCTTCTTTGACTAGTTTGACTCCAATAAATGTAGCGGCACCAATATTTATCGCATTTTTCTTCATGTCAAGAACAAATTGTTCTTGTGGAGTCGCATTTTTGTAAGCAAGATTTTCTGCCTCAGCCCACTTTGAGCTCAATCCTAATAAAGGATTGATAGTTAAGTTGCTTTCTGAATCTTTGACAAAAAACACATCAGGATTGTTTATATAAGCTTCTGTTAATATGCGTGACCACAATTCAGGTCTGTAAGCTTGACTAACACCATCTGATACAGCAAAGCTCAGATTTTCTAAATTGTAATTAAAGCTATCTTGACATTCTAAAAGAATATCACCTGCATGCTGTTTAATATGAGATGTGAATTTTATTTTCATAATTATATGCGTTTTGTTCCACAATTAGTACAATAATTATCACCTATAGTAAAAAGCGAGCCGCAATTAATGCAGTACCCACCAACGCTATAGATATTCCAATTAAGCCCAACTCTTTCTATAATTTCTTCTATTGGACTTAAAGATTCAATATCTGCACAATCTAATGCAATTAGGATTTCTTTAAGCAATAGTTTTAATATTCTACTTTTGCTAATTCCTCTTTTAAATACCATAGAGTTTTTAAAATCGCGATAATCCTTTGCATTGAATAATAGAGAATAATCATCGTTCATTAAAGATAGGTCATCCCATACATTAATGTCCTCGCTAATATATATCAGCGATGTGATGATTATCAATTCGGAAAAATAATCGTTTTTTTCTGTTGCATAGGCAGATGAAGAGCGAGAAGGATGCTGGTATCCAGAAAGTCCTGAAGTTACTTGAGTGATTTTATCACCCATTGTTGGAACAAAAAGAGAATCATAATCAATCAGTTTAATCCTTTTTGAATCCATAACTAATATATTACCATGTTGCAAATCTCCATGTGAAATATGAACTTTATGTAAATCAGAGAAAAGCGCAAGGAATGATTTTGCTAATTCTATTATCTCACTAGTCTTTGTTTGGCTATCGACATTAGAATGAACTAGATTGTCAATATAATCCTTTAAGGTATGACCATCCCCCCAATCCATCAGGACTGCATCTAACTTAATCCCTGTATCAAACCTTATTGCATTGTTAATATATTCATAATCAATAAAGTAATCAAGCTGAGTGTTTTGAGATAAATAACTTGATATCTGAGATGTTCGCTTCTTTATTTCTGGAATCTCCTTATGCCATATTCTTAATGCCTTCTTATCCCTACCATTTGTAAACGGAAAAACAATACTAAAACCTCCAGGATATTGTTCAGGTCCCAAAAGACCTGGGATTGGACTATATCCATTAAGCCGACTCACCAAGATGTTTCTTGGGTCAGATATTGTATTTTTTATCTCTTCTATTGATGGCAACATCATTGATTGCGATATTTATCCTTCCTGCTATCAGCATCTGTCTTATTGACATTAACAATAGGACGAGGTCCAGTTGTTCCACTGTATCTTGACTTAGCGTTTACTCCCAACTCTTTGAGTAAATCTTTCAAAGAATCTCCATCAATAGTAGTTGGAGTAGTATCTTGTTCTCCATAAATTGATTTCTTTTTTGATTTAGCAGTACCAGGGATTGGTCTTAATAAAGACAAGTTAGTTGTATTAAGATAATCCACAAGTATAATCAGCAAGGTTTTCAGTTCCGATATAATCTTCAGTTCTTCGGGGTCTGATGATGTAACACAAACTAGCTGCTGAAATAAAGGACAAGTTACAGAACCCAAATCATTTTCTAAACATTTACCTAGCCCCTTTGTATCGTTTACGATACATTCAAAATCCTTTTCTGTAAATAAGAAACTGAAATTATCAATCTCTTCCTCATCATCAGGCCATAATTCTGGTTTTAATGACAGTGCTAAAAGTCCTGAATAGATAATTAATTCTGAAAAATAGTCATCGCATGCACTTGCTTCTGTACATGATCCCTTACGGCTAGGGTGTTGGTAACCAGTTAATCCGCTTGTAATTTGTGTCTCTCCGCTAATTGTTGGAACGAACACAGAGTCATAATCGACTAGTTTAATTGATAAATCATCTTTAATAACAACATTTCCATGCTGCAAATCCCCATGCGATATACCTGCTTGGTGTAAGTCTTTAAACATCGTTTTGAAGTTCATTGCAAGTTCTCGCATTTTCCTTTTAAATTCTAGAGTTGAATCGTTCTCTTTGGTGTTAGTAATAAAATCATGCAGATTATCACCCTCTACCCAATCCATTCGTACTGTATCAACTGTTTGTACACCATCTTCTTCTTCAACAGTCAATCCCCCTTGCACATAGTCAAATTCTACGAAGTAAGGTAAATTCAGAGATTTCAGATATGTCGCTATTTTATTTGTACGATCTCTAATGCCTGGAATCTCTTTGTGCCATACTCTAAAAGCATATTTATGTCCATTGGAATTTTCCAATGGGAAAACGACGCCAAATCCACCTGGGTAAAACATGGGACCCAAAAGTCCAGGAATAGGTTCATAACCATTTAATTTAGAATCATGTATATTGGTTGCATAATATTTCTCTATACTAGTCTTTATTGACTCGATTGTTGGTAATGGCATAATATTTTGATTTTAATTATTATTTCATATCACTAAACGATTTCCAATTTAAGCGCGAATTTATAGCGTTTTTATAATTCTTTTTCTTGGTTTCAATGTCATACGGGATTACAGTTCCATCATTGCTACATTTACCAATAAATAACTCAATAAGCATTCTTTGATGAGCCTCTCTGAGGTAAGTTATATTTCCGTTTGTTAAATTTGTTAATATAATTTCCTCACCTGAACTATTTAATATTCGGTACTGTCCTTTAGTAGAACTTTGGAACATCATTAATATAGCTTTTTTTAAGTAGCATTGGTCCTCTTCTTTATAAAGCCTAACAAATTCTGAATAGACATTTAAGGTGTCATACAATTGCTTGTTAAGTTCTATTAAATTATCCGCTTTAGCTTTCTCCATCATCTTACGAACTTCATCAAAAGACAATGTACTTTTGTTTAAATTATTATGATATATTTCAAAGTTGTCTTGCAGTGGTACATCAGCGACTAAAGTATCTCGATCAGTTGTCTCAGTTAAAGATGTCTGAGGATTAACATTATCATTACCTATTCGCTTTTCTGAAACGCAACCACGTATAATCCATATTAAACAGATTAGCAAAAATATAATAGTCATACATATAAATATTGCTTTCTTATTTCGCTTAATCTCATAAAGCAATTTTGTGGAATCTAGTGATGACAATATGTTATATTTTTCTGCATTTTGCTGAATTATAACTAAATCTGCAGTGCCTCTATTAAATGAAACTTTATTATATGATTGCTGAGACTGAATTTTTCTTAGCAATTTATTGTATTCTTCGTTGTCTTTTAATGACAGCAACAAGTTTATCACTTGGGACTGATCTGATCTGTAATTATTTATAAGCCAATTAGCTAAATCTCTGCCCATTATAAAACAGATACAATCTTTTAATGATTTTTCACCAGTGACTGGACTGCCAATAAATGTTAAATCATTATACAAACAATGACAAAGTTGGGATAAATCTAACTTGCCATTATGGTCAATCATAGAGCAATACGCATGTAGTTGCTTGTTTTGTTTATTATATATAAACAAGAAACTATCACCAAGCATATTATACTTTATTTTATTTTTCTCAATTTTGATGGAAATAAACGAAGAACCTGATTTATGATTCTTTTCATATTGGTTGTCTAAAATAAAAAGTTTTTCAGACGAAAGCGTACCCTTAAATTTTGAGAGTTCACTATTAAATCTAGAGCAGGCGACATCAAGAAAAGACAAATCCAACCAAGATTTTCTAATGAAGTTAGTAGGGTTCTTTTTAAATTCATCACATAATAATGTGGCCCAGACATTGGGCGTGTACGTGTTTTGAACCCCTGTTACAAATAGGAGACTCTCATTATTTACAATTTGCGTACGGCATCTAACTTGTAATGGGTCAGACTGAATTGGGTCTGGGCTGAAATGTTGTATTGAATATGCCATCATCTTAAGTTTGATATGTGGAGCGTCAGCAAGTATGACACTCCACAACTATTTATTATCTTGGCGTCATCGCCATAGAAGAAACACTAGAACCAAATTCGATAAATCTTACAAGAGTATCACCGTTTGCATTTGCAATAAAGCCTTTTGCTCCTCGTGAAACACCTTCAAAACCCTTTGAATGTGCAACACGAATGAATTGGTCATTCATCTCGCTAGAAATATTGAACAAGAAGGCCGCTTCATCGCTTCCACCAGTCTGAGATATTGATCTTGGGAATCTTATTTCGCGTCCATCTTCGTCCATATGAATATTAAATAATATAACATTGCCATCTGGAGTTGTCATATTCATAATTTCATGTGCAGATGCAGTAGCATCATCTTCATCGTTTGGCATTCCATCAGTAATGTTAATGACTATTGGAGCTGGGATATCAGTTCCTGCAGCACTTCTATCATTTAGCCATTTTTCAAGGCAATCTTTTGCCTTATCAAAACCTTCAGCCATAGGTGTACCACCATATGAGTCAGGTTCAATAATTAGAGAACCGGATACCTTGCACTGTTGTAGATCTGCAACATAGTCAGTTGCCCAACCTTCTTTGAGAATGCAAACATCATGTTCATTACCATAGCCAATAATAGTAATATATACACGATTCTTGACTTTAGTTCCGTTGATACAATTGTTAATGATTTCCTCTATCGCTTGGTGAACAGCTTCTGCGGCCTTTACTTCGTTGGAACCACACATAGATCCGGATTGGTCTATGAGGAAGATTATATGTCCAGGACTCTTCTGTCCCCATTGTATTGAATAAGACATAGTATTATATTTTAATGATTAGTCATACCAGAACCAGAACCAAAACTTATTAGAGTTGTTATAGTGGCACCCTTAGCATTTACTGCCATACATTTAGAGCCAGCACAAACTCCTTCGATACCTCTTACTTTTGCAGCGTCTGCCATTTCATCCGACATGTCAGATGAAAGGTCATAAAGTAATTCACCTTCAGGGCAACCACTCAATACATTCTTGTCGCCAGGGAAAACAATCTCAACACCTTCATCAGAAATATGAAGATTAAATAATGTAACATTACCATCAGAACCAGACAAAGATAAAAGTTCCTTAGCAGAAGTAACTGCGCGATCTTTTGCTGTTGTAGAACCATCATATGGCTCTCCGTCAGTAATGTTTATAATTACAGGAGCAGGGATTCCTAAATAAGAACCATCATCAACTTTCTCCTGGCATGCCTCCAACCATCCTTCAAGGCACTCTTTTGCTAAGTCAAAAGCCTCTGCCATTGGTGTCCAACCACAAGCTTCTGCAGGTATGAAGGTTCCACCACTAGATTTAATTGTTTGTAGCTCAGGAATTAAATTCTTCGCCCAATCTTCTTTAATTGTAGTAACTGTAGGTGAAGGTTCTCCACCATATCCGATAATGGTAAGGAAGAATCTGTTTTTAACATTTGTACCTGAGATGCATCCATTAACGCAGTCAATAACAGCAGACTGAACTGCCTCAACTACTTTTTCTGCTCGTGTCTTACCATTAGCATCTTTCACATTCATTGAAGTTGATTGGTCAATAAGAAAGACCAAATGACCAGGAGTTTTCTGGCCCCATTGTAATCTTGCCATAATTTAATTAGAAGTTATTGGTTTAAATATTTATTTTTGCGATTTTCTTTATCTTCTCGATATGTTATAACATTTAGAGTATCTTCTGTTAGCCGTTTTTGGGATTCTCCTATGTTAAATTTATAGAATTCATCACTATTTATCCAGTTAAGTAACTCTGCAGCTCTCATTACTGTCCATGGATGCGATGCATCAATAATAGATATGAATTTAATGACCTTACTCATTGCGTCATAATCAAGTTGTTTAAATTCTGTTGCTTGTTGGATGAATGTTTGGTAATTCATATTATTAAACTCCTTAATTGGCAATCCTGCCATCTTCATGAATGCACGAATAGCGGCATCTTTATTTTGGCAACAAAGTAAACCAGCTCTGTCTGCTGTAAACTCAGACATTCTATCCCAGTAATAAAGTGCATATTGCAATGGTGCGGCAGCAATATTACCAAATGGGATGGAATCAATTGCCATATTAACGACTTGCGCCATCATATGGTAGAGCATGTGATTGCTCTTGATATGTCCACATTCATGACCTATAATGAACATTATTTCATCATCATCACAAAGGTCTATCAATCCAGAATTCAATACGACTATCGGATTTTCAGCCCCTACTGTAAACGCATTGATGCCGTATCCCCATTGGATGTATAAATCCGGCACTTTTGGCAAATCCAATATTTGACAAGCATACTGAAGATATTCATATATCTTAGGGTAGTTTTCCTTAGTGACCTTAAGATTACTACCAGTGTATTGCACTGTGTATATTTTCTCAATAGTATGCTTCGTGATGAAATTACCAACAATACTTAGACCAGGTGTATTTTCCAAAGCTCTCAATGCTTTTTGGTCAAATGGATGTTCATATTGTGAATGATCCAAGCCCTTTAGTATTTTTTTATTCTTTATCATACTATTATTGTTGAAGTGAAATAAATTGTTCTAATTGGTTAAGTCTATTATTATACATTGGGTGTATATTGCTCAACTCAAAATATCTTGCGATTTGATCTGTCTCTTTAATATTTGTGTTACATAACCTTGTGAATAAAGATTTAATGTGCAATATACTTTTTACACATATCAACCCAGCTCTGTCCGCAGTATATTCTGCACATCTATACCATTGATTAAGTGGAACATCTATCAAATCAGATACGATAGGCCCCAAAATCTCAGATTTGTTATTTAGATTATCTAATAATCCTTTAATAGTATGACACATTAGGTTCTTCTGAAGAATGTGCCCCAGTTCGTGACCTATCATAAATTTCAGTTCCCCATCAGGCAAACTAATCACTGCTTTACGACTTATAAGAATGATTGGAGCATTGTCGGTTCCTACGCTCAATGCATTTATGCCCTTGAGCTGATTAGTAATATATACTTCCGGAATGTCCTCAACATTCAAAGATTTATAGCAACTTTGAAGGACATCATATAAGTGTGGATAATTACTTCTGCTGACTAATTGCCCTGTTGATTTTATTTTTTTAATTTGCTCTTTACAGTATTTATCGGCAAATAATTGAAGTGTTTTACGAACCAATCCATTTGAAAGGATTGCATCCATATAATTATCGCAGGGATATGCATATGGAAGAGACATTTCTTTCTTTTGTGAAAGAAATTTTGAGGATTTCACAGATTCTACAATCTGTTCGGCCTTACTCTTTAACTTTGTATATCCTTCGGTTAAGGGCATATCTTACAATAAATCATCTAATTCAGTACTCATTCTACTTAACCTATCATATAATTCGCTTGCCTTGGCTTTCTGTGACTTATTTTTAGGTATGAATAATTTGTTTTGCTCAGGGGCAAATGCCGCTGCTGAATACGCAATTTCTGAGAATGATGATTCATTCATCGGAATGCAATTATCTGAAATTTCTAATTGTTCACCTAAATAATCAACTGTGTCATTGTCCATCAAGCATAGAATATGCTCATACGTTTCCGGGTGTTCGCACAAATATCTTCGAACGAAATTACGCTCTTCAGCGGTTACAGTTCCTTCTACATAACAGGCAATCAGTTCATCACTTATTTTCATACCAGTCTTTTTTAATCTGTTCTACAATAGCTTTGACTTCCTTGAGTGCCCTTGCCTTATTCATATCTACATAGTGAGCATCAGGAACGACTATCTTGCCGTCATAGAAGGTTACTTTATTCTCTTTCTTTCTTTTTGCAACCATCATTTCAGCAATCTCTTTGTGATTATATCCTTCAAGTTCTTTGATAAGTATGAAGCGATAGTCATCATTCTCTAATCGGTTGATGGCCTCCATGAGCATTACCAATTTCTGATTACCAGCTTCCGGTTCAGGTTCTGGCAACGGTTTATCTCCGCCATTTACCACAATAGAGCCATCTTTTCCCCCTAAACCTATCAATTCATCTTTCTTTTCCAGGAATAAATGCGATGCAACAGAGCAGAACCAAGTTCTGAACTTGCATTTCCACTGGAAGGATTTCAATGGTTGCCAGTCACCTCTTTTGCCTTTGAATTGTATGTATAGACAATTAATCAAATCTTCAAGATATGCCAACGAATCGTAATATCTCCACGCATAAAACTTCAAGTCACTCTCGTATCTGTCGTATAGCAGATAGAGCATAGCTTCTTCGTTTCCTGCAATAATGAGGTCAACAATTTCCTTGTCAGTCATGTCTTTGTATGATTTATATAAAATCATTTCAAATATTCTTTATTTAGCAGTTAAACAGTGCTTAGCAATTTTCACACAAGCATATCCTAATCCATCAATTAAAACTCCAACGATAGAATGTTTGTCGTCTGCCTCACTTACCACTCCTTCAAGACCTTTCAAAGAACCAGATGCTACATAAACTTTATCGCCAGCATGCAAGTCACTGATAATTGTGACTTCTGTTTCTGCATTTTCAAGCATAAATTTTAATCTGTCTATTTGATAGTCTGGGATAGAAGTAGCAAATTTTCGTTTGTCTTCATCACTGCCAGGTAAAGCTAAGAGTCTGAAGATATACGATTGATTGCGTAACCATTCTTCTTCGTTTACAGTTGCACGAACAAACACGACCATTGGCATAATAAGACGATTGACTTTTTTCTTTCGATCGCTCCATTGATGTATTTCTTGTTGTGTAGGGATATACGTTTCATAACCAGCCTTGCCCAATTGAGTAGCTGTTTTCTTCTCACAATTCATCTGAACAAGAACAGCAATCCAACGTTTTGGGTGCGCTTCGCGGTCGTTTGTCCCATTGGCAAACGATTTTTCTGTCTCGTGGTATACATCTTGGACACCCATATTATTGTCATCTATTCTTCGTTGAAGTGTTCAATAAATTCTTAAAAAAGTCAATAACAAAACACTTGTCATCATTTTGAATCCGACTTTACTGATCCAATCAAAACACAAAAAAGCGCAGACCCAATTGTCATCCGCCTCCAGGTATCGCCAAACACCCACTGCACAAATGAACAATTTTGTCTACGCTTCGTTATATTATAAGAAGAGTCATAGTTACCTCTCATTCTCAGAAAATAAAAGGTAAGAATAGATACAAGTTATAATAATACGAGCTAAACAACCGTTGACTTATTTCTTGTGCAGTCTCATTAAATTTGGCGATTTTAGAGACAAGAATTAGCTTACGTTCGTTAACTAATATTTTTACTTCAAACAAATTCCTTCGAACTTGTCTATGTTCGCAAAATTAGATAAAAAAAAGAATTATACAAACAAAATTCTCATTATATCTAAAAAAATAAAAAAGCAGCATGAAAATTATCTTTCATTATTCATGCAGATGAAAATTCATGCTGCCTAAAAATTGTCCATGTGCAGTACTCTTCAATTTGGCGATTTTAGAGACAAGAACAATTAATTTATTACCATTCGAAAATCAGACACAAGTATTAAAACGTTGTAAAAGTATAATAAAAATAAAACATAACAAAACACGATAAAAGTAAAATAGACTTAAACAGTCAAAAAGTGTGCTCAAACACATCATATTAGTGTATATTCTGCAATAATTATAAAAAGAATATTCTTCAAACAAATGAATAAAATAAGAACAAGATCGCATTAGTATCAGGTTTCGATAATTGATAAAATATCAACTAACTCTATATTCAATCAACGAGAAAAAACGGTAGAAAGAATATACATGATATATGATTTAAGTCATATAATACTATAAATCAACCATTTCATAGGATCTATACCCTACATACAAAACATTAACTTTAACTGTACGTTAAAATTAATGTTTTGTCTTCAAGAAATGCATCTTTTAACTCCTTAAAATATAATTCTTGCCACAAAGAATAGAATAATAGAAAACGGGAATTAACAATGTTAAATGGGAAACACACAAATTCTCTGTAATGACTCTCCGTTTTATTCTTTTTCATCCTGAGTTTATTCTTATTTTTGCATTCAAATTGAAAAAACATGAGTTCGATCAAACCACGTATCCACAAACTTCTCGA
>NZ_HF991118.1:2196-3423 GCF_000432295.1 Bacteroides sp. CAG:189 | reverse complement strand
TCGACGCTCTTAATGAGGGGGTATTTGAGAAAGAACACACCATAGCCCTTTCTTTATTGGCGGCCATTGCCGGAGAAAGTATTTTCCTGTTAAGTCCTCCGGGAGTAGCCAAGAGTTTAGTAGCACGAAAACTGAAATATGCATTCAAAGAAAACAATGCGTTCGAATACCTGATGTCACGTTTCAGTACTCCGGATGAGATTTTCGGGCCGGTATCGATCTCGAAATTTAAAGATGAAGATACCTATGAACGGATTACCGAAGGATATCTTCCTACAGCATCAGTGGCTTTCCTGGATGAAATATGGAAAGCAGGACCGGCCATACAGAACTTCCCTGCTGACAGTAATCAATGAAAAGGTATACCGGAACGGACAGTTTACAGTGAAAGTCCCGTTGAAAGTGCTGATAGCGGCTTCTAACGAACTACCGGCAAAGGGAGAAGGGTTGGAAGCACTTTATGACCGCTTCCTTATCCGGCAATTTGTGGGCTGTATCGAACAGGAATTCGCTTTTGACCGGATGATTGCTTCGACAAAGGATACAGAACCGAATATACCGGAGAAACTGCCGATCGAACAGGAAGAATACTGCAAAATGCAGGCGGAGGCAGAGACAGTGCCCCTGCCATTCAGGTGGTCGATACTTTTTATCACCGCATCGAAGGATAGCGGATAGCCGGTAACCTGCTAAAGTTTGCTTCCGACTATCAGAATCTGAAAAAGAAGAGAACAGGGACTATTAGACTAAAGGAATTGCAAGACAGGTACTATGACCGCCTGCAAGAGATTGCCTACGAGGTGTATGATGCTACACAATCTCATCATTAAACCGGAAGAATTGGATACGGATATCCGGCAATATTTCCGGCATACGCTTCCCTCCCTGCAAGAGTTCTATTCACAGTATGCCGCCCAATGGGAGTATTTCCATGAAACGGATGAAGCCTCGGATGCGAAGTTCCTGCATTTTCTGAAAAACAGTGCTTATCCGTTTTCCATGAGGTATAATATGGTAGATCTCAATGTAAAGTACTATCTGGAACGTTTTCAAGCCCTCAGACCACGTTCGAAAGAATTGATAAAGATATTGGGAAAGCAACATCAGGGGATACAAAAGCGTTTTAAAATGACTGCCGGCATTCGAAGAGAAGAGATCGTGACACATTCCACCCGAAGCGATATTACCGGCATTTGCGAAGGTAACGATCTCAACAGCCTGCTCCCT
>NZ_HF991118.1:0-2185 GCF_000432295.1 Bacteroides sp. CAG:189 | reverse complement strand
CCACCAGCCTGCTCCCTATCGAATATTGTTATCTGGCAGAGAAATCCCTGCAACCGATATTCTTCGAACGGTATACCGAAAAGAAGCTACGGATATATCTGTAATCGATATTGGAAACTGTGTGCTCCGTGCAGCTAAAGATACATTCCAATCTATCCGGATAACATATCAGTAATAATTGAAGGTTACTTATACCAAACAGATGTCAAGGAGCTAGCAAAGAAGCGCTAAAGCACTGATAATCAATCAAAATAAAACTATAGACTCCTACATAATAAAAGTGTATATTTTTATGTATCAAGAATATACACTTTTATTATGTAGGAGTCTATAGTTATCAATCAAGTT
Organism: Bacteroides sp. CAG:189; assembly: GCF_000432295.1. Taxonomy (NCBI): domain Bacteria; kingdom Pseudomonadati; phylum Bacteroidota; class Bacteroidia; order Bacteroidales; family Bacteroidaceae; genus Bacteroides; species Bacteroides sp. CAG:189. Next base: position 1,837 of record NZ_HF991118.1, on the reverse strand, counting down.
CTGATAATTGAATATTTCTTCCTTACCTGATTCGTTATTACGAATTGATTATCATATAAAAGTCAATAAAACAACCCAATCAACAGGCGGCATATGAAATCTCCTCCAATGATTCCGACAAGAGCAATAATCCAAAGCCGGGACTGTTTCAAATTACAGGATACTTTGAGGGCCTGAAACATCCAGATAAGAGAAAATATTATAAACGGAAGACCGAGTAATGACAAGAAGATAGCCCAATGCAGATTAGGAATAGCCAGTATCTCAGTAGGTGCCATTGTAGAATCTACTTGTGCGATCGCTTGCATAGGGGGTAATAAATAGATCAGATTCATTACGATCATCGGTAATTGAGCGAACAGGACAGTTCCGTAAACATCTACCATACGGATTTTGGAATGGGAAAATATCTTTCCACCTATATAAAACAGGGTTGCCGGAACTAACCACACCATCAGATGCTCTGCCCAATAACACCACCAAGCGGGATTGGGAGCAGGTCCGAAGTGTAATAATCCATGATAATGATAACCGGATAACCAGCTCAGCAAGGTGGAAACAACCAAACCTAATGCTCCCCATAGTAATGCCTGTGTCCCTGCAATCCGAATAAACGGATTTACCACTCTTTCAATCTTCTGATTTTTCATTTTTCTTCCATTTTAATAAGTTTCTCAATCAAATCATCTAAAACATTCCGAACGGTAGGATAGCTTATTCCCATACTTTTCGCCATGTCTTTTAAGCTACCGCTCGACTTTACAAAAGCAAGAATAAACTGCTGTTCTTTCTCTGACAAACGGGCCAACAAAGGCAATTCAAAATCACCGCAAACTTCGGTACCGCATTCTCCGCAAAACATACGCCCTACTCTCAATGGAGATTCACATGCAGGACATTGCAGTGGCAAACGTTTTTTCAATTCATTCATATCATCTATGCTTATTTATAAAAGTGCTCAACGAAAAGATCAAGGTAGTATTCACCGGTAGAGAGGAATCGGAATAAGCGACTGACTGCTTCTGCGGATCCATCGTATCACAATCTTTCAGAACATGATTCATGGAGTCGATGAAGAGCAATCCGGCAGCAGGTTTAGCTTTCTTCAACAATTCGGCATCTTGTGTGCTAATTTGAATATCACGTTTACCTTGAACTATTAATACCGGTATTTTCAGAGTCGCAATGACCTCTTGAGGATCATACTTATACCATGAGATCAGATAGGGTTGAACCGAAGAACGGTATAAGGACTGCAAGTACATAGGAACCTGTTCTACCTGTTCCCCTTTTTTAAGAGATTCGTTAATGGCAGACACCTCTCTCCGGATCATTTCCGGCTGTGCGGATACTTGTTCTTCTATAATTTCATATGCCGGACGGCCTGCTCCGGCCAATGAGACAAATGCTTTCACCTTTGGCTGATTCCGGCAAGCCAACATACCGATCAATGCCCCCTCACTATGCCCTATCACCGTGATACCGGTAAACCGTTTGTCGTTAGCTAAAAAATTCAACCAGCCTTTCACGTCATTTACATAATCTTCAAAACGCAGTAGGGATTCCTCTTTTCCGGCTGCTGCACTGGTTGCTATGCCCCGCTTATCAAAACGAAGTGAAGCAATGCCATTTTCAGCCAATCCTTCCGCTAAATACTTCAATGAATTATTCTTTCCGTGAAGAAGAGGAGAATTACCATCCATATCCGTCGGTCCGGATCCTGCAATAAGCAACACTATCGGACAGTTTCTTTCTGTACTGGGAAGAATCAATTTACCTTTGATCACCCCGTCTTCGGTATTCAAGGTCACCGATTCTACATTCAATGGCATCAATT
>NZ_HF991117.1:8262-21882 GCF_000432295.1 Bacteroides sp. CAG:189 | reverse complement strand
CGCACGCGACAGGCCGGCCAACTGCTTTATGAGTGCAAAAGTACGTCAATTATTTGTTTTTTGCTAAAAAACAAACACAAACTTCTTCTTTATTGTTCGTTCAATTCTTATCTTTGCTATTAATTGTGTAGAAGTTAGAAGGCATTATTCAATGAAGATACGTATCCTTTTTATTATTCTGTGGTGTTTCATGATTTCAAACATGAAAGCAGGAGAAATTTGTTCCGTTTCTGCCGATTCGGCTTATGCTATTGTCAATGTCTCCGTTTGTAATATGCGGGATGAGGGTAAATTTACTTCCGGTATGACTACTCAGGCTTTGCTGGGAATGCCGGTGAAGGTGTTGCAATATACCGGTTGGTATGAGATTCAGACACCGGACGATTATACCGGATGGGTACACCGGCTGGTGGTTACCCCCATGTCTAAACAGAGGTATGACGAGTGGAACCGTGCGGAGAAAATTATTGTGACGGCCCATTATGGTTTTACATACGAGCGGCCGAATGAACATGCACAGACTGTTTCGGATGTAGTGGCGGGTAATCGTTTGAAATGGGAGGGGAGTAAAGGGCATTTCTATCGGGTTTCTTATCCTGACGGCCGATTGGCTTATATCTCCAAATCGATAGCCAAGCCGGAAACAAAATGGCGTTCTGAATTGAAAATGGATGCACAAAGTATTATCCGTACAGCGTATACAATGATAGGTATTCCTTATTTATGGGCAGGCACTTCTTCGAAGGGAGTCGATTGTAGCGGTCTGGTGCGGACGGTGCTCTTTATGCACGATATCATTATTCCCCGGGATGCTTCACAGCAGGCTTATGTGGGGCAGCGTATCGGTATTGCTTCCGATTTCAGTAATATAGAGCCGGGTGATCTTATATTCTTCGGCCGGAAAGTAACGGCAGACAAAAAGGAAAGCGTGTCTCATGTCGGTATTTATCTGGGTAATAAGAGGTTTATACATGCGCTGGGCGATGTGCACATCAGCAGTTTCAATCCGGAAGATAAAGAATACGATGCATTCAATACCGGCCGGTTGCTCCATGCCGTTCGTTTCTTGCCTTATATAAATAAGGAAAAAGAATTGAATACGACCTTTACGAATCCATATTATAATTAAATGACGGGTGAAGAATAGGAACTGTCGGCTACCTGTTACTAAAAGCACTTCATTCCTCATTAAAAAGTGTATATTATGCAAAATCGACGAGACTTTCTTAAGACGGCCACTTTAGCTGCCATTGGTTCCGGCTTAGGTATTCATAATGTGTTTGCCGGAAAATCGGGTCCGGCTCTTTTCTCTGTCAATAAACTCGGTAAGGGAGGCAGGATGAAAATGAGATTTTTTCCTTACGAGCTTAAGTTGAAGCATGTGTTTACCGTAGCTTCTTATTCGCGCACTACGACTCCCGATGTACAGGTGGAGATAGAGTACGAAGGGGTGGCCGGATACGGCGAAGCCTCTATGCCGCCCTATCTGGGTCAGACGGTGGATACCGTAATGGCATTTTTGCGGAAAGTCGATCTGGAGCAGTTTAGCGATCCGTTCGGGTTGGAAGATATCCTGGCATACGTCGACAGCCTCAGTCCGGGTGATACAGCTGCCAAAGCAGCAGTCGATATAGCTTTGCATGATTTGGTTGGAAAATTGTTAGGAGCTCCTTGGTATAAAATCTGGGGACTGAATAAAGAAAAGACTCCTTCTACCACTTTTACTATCGGTATCGATACGCCTGATGTGGTGCGCGGGAAAACCAGGGAAGTAGCCGGACAGTTTAATATATTGAAAGTTAAGTTGGGGCGTGATAATGATAAAGAGATGATTCGTACGATTCGTTCTGTGAGTGCTTTGCCGATAGCGGTCGATGCCAATCAAGGATGGTCGGACCGGCAATATGCGCTCGATATGATTCATTGGTTAAAAGAACAGGGCATCGTGATGATCGAGCAACCTATGCCCAAAGAACAATTGGATGATATTGCTTGGATTACCCAGCAAAGTCCGTTGCCGGTATTTGCCGATGAGTCTTTACAACGCCTTAATGATGTGACCGCTTTGAAAGGTGCTTTTACCGGGATAAATATCAAGTTGATGAAATGTACCGGCATGCGCGAAGCCTGGAAGATGGTGACGCTGGCACGTGCGCTGGATATGAAAGTAATGGTAGGGTGTATGACTGAAACTTCTTGCGCTGTATCGGCCGCAGCACAGCTTTCTCCGGTTGTTGATTTTGCCGATTTGGATGGTAACCTTCTTATCTCCAATGACCGCTTTAAAGGTATGGAAGTTATAAACGGTAAAATCACTCTCAATGATTTGCCGGGAATCGGAGTTGATTTAATAATGTGACAATATGCTATGAGGTAATGGGTTAATGAAAGAATGTAAAGAATGAAAGAATGAAAAAAAATATGCCGGTGGGTTATTCGGGGATGGAGAGCAATTGGCGCATTGATACATTCTTTTCATTCTTTCATTAATCCATTACCCATTAACTGTCTTATTATTTAATTATTTATTTGTTCAAGCCGAAGAAAGTTCCTATCTTTACCGCTCATATATTCAATATTCACACTAAAAAAGAAGAACTTATGGCAAGTAGAAGAGAACTTAAAAAATCAGTAAATTATATTTCGGGAGAATTATTTGCAGAGTGTTTGGTCAATGCTATGTTTATTCCGGGAACGGACAAGGCAAAAGCAGAAGATATTATGGCTGAAATCCTGAAAATGCAGGATGAATTCGTTAGCCGTATCAGTCATACTGAGCCGGGTAATGTAAAAGGATTCTATAAAAAGTTCCGTTCCGACTTCAATGCAAAAGTAAATGAAATTATTGATGCCATCTCGAAATTGAACTGAGAATGAAAAAAGCAATTTATAGCTTTATTTACTATCGCCTTTTAGGCTGGAAAACAAATGTGACGGTGCCCAATTATGATAAATGTGTTATTTGTGCGGCACCGCACACTACCAATTTAGACTTGTTTATCGGTAAACTGTTTTATGGAGCTATCGGACGCAAAACCAGTTTCATGATGAAGAAAGAATGGTTCTTTTTTCCTTTAGGACTTATCTTTAGAGCTGTGGGCGGCATACCGGTGGACCGGAAACGTAAGACATCATTAGTAGACCAGATGGCGCAGCAGTTTGCCAATAGCAAGAAATTCCATTTGGCTATTACGCCGGAAGGTACACGCAAACGAAATCCGAACTGGAAGAAAGGCTTCTATTATATTGCATTGAAGGCGCAAGTCCCTATTGTCCTTATCGGCATAGATTATGCTACCAAAACAATATCTTCCACCAAAGCCATTATGCCTACGGGAGATATTGAAAAGGATATGCGCGAAATCAAACTTTATTTCAAGAATTTCAAAGGGAAATATCCGGAAAATTTCTCCATTGGCGAAATATAAACGAGTAATAATCAGAAACGGAAAGGCTGGTGTTTAACGAAATGATGCATCCATTAAAAATTTCAATCGTTCAGACAGATATAGCCTGGGAAAATAAACAGGAAAATCTCCGTATGCTTCGTGAAAAGCTACATGCTCTTCGCGGAACAACGGAGATTGTTGTTTTGCCGGAAATGTTTTCTACGGGATTCACGATGAAAAGCCGGGAATTTGCAGAACCGGTATCCGGAATTACAGTACGTATTTTAAAGGAATTGGCGGCTGATTTTCAGCTTGCCCTTTGTGGCAGTTTTATTTGTAGCGAACGGAGTAATTATTACAATCGTGCTTTCTTTATTACCCCGGAAGGGGAAGAATTCTATTATGATAAGCGACATCTTTTCCGTATGGGGAATGAAGCGGAATATTTCTCTGCCGGAAACAATAAGCTGATTATTTCTTATCGGGGGTGGAATATTTGTCTGCTGGTCTGTTATGATTTGCGTTTTCCGGTATGGAGCCGGAATGTAAACAATGAATATGACCTGCTGATATATATGGCGAGCTGGCCCCAGGCAAGAAGATTGGCGTGGGATACTTTGCTTTGTGCCCGTGCATTGGAAAATATGTGTTATGTGTGCGGGGTGAACCGCATAGGCGTAGATGGTAATAAACTCATTTATAATGGAGGCAGTGTTGTCTTTTCTGCTAAAGGAGAAGTCTTGGCTTCTGTCCCGGATGGGGAAGAAGGTATTGAAACCATTTCGCTCAGCCTGATATCTTTGCAGCAATTGCGCGATAAGTTTCCTGTGTGGAAAGATGCAGATGCTTTCCGGCTTTAGCTTCCTACATATTTCTTTGGTTAAATAAACAAACGTTAAAATTGCTCTTTCTCGGCAACAATACCTACAATAAGGTAGTTTTTATAATAAACTTCTTTTGTATCTTTGTCGTTCAGAAAAACAGTCGCACGACTTGAATCTAACATAACTTAATTAAAGAATTTATGAAAACAAACTTAAGTTCTCAAATCACTCTCAACAGGGTCTCCCCCAGATACTACAGACCGGAGAATGCATTTGAACGGTCGGTATTGACCCGACTTGAAAAAATCCCTACCGATATTTATGAATCTGTAGAAGAAGGTGCCAATCACATCGCTTGTGAAATAGCACAAGTAATACGCGATAAACAAAAAGCAGGGCGCTTCTGTGTATTGGCGTTGCCGGGTGGTAATTCTCCGCGCAATGTGTATGCGGAATTGATTCGTATGCATAAAGAGGAAGGTTTGAGTTTCCGCAATGTGATCGTATTCAATATGTACGAGTATTATCCTCTGTCTTCTGATGCCATCAACAGTAATTTCAATGCTCTGAAAGAAATGTTGCTGGATCATGTGGATATCGATAAGCAGAATGTATTTACTCCGGATGGAAGCATTGCAAAAGATACGATTCTGGAATATTGCCGTTTGTACGAGCAGCGTATCGAAAGTTTTGGAGGGGTTGATATTGCCCTGTTAGGTATCGGTCGTGTAGGTAATATTGCTTTCAATGAGCCGGGTTCGCGTTTGAATTCTACCACTCGTCTGATTTTATTGGATAGTGCTTCGCGTAACGAAGCTGCCAAAATATTCGGAACTATCGATAATACACCTATCAGCTCTATTACAATGGGTGTGTCTACAATCTTGGGAGCCAAGAAAGTATATCTTCTGGCATGGGGTGAAGACAAGGCCCGTATGATAAAAGAATGTGTGGAAGGTTCTATCACGGATACGATTCCCGCTTCTTACCTGCAGACGCACAACAATGCACATGTAGCGATCGATCTTTCGGCTGCCAGCAACCTGACGCGTATCCAGCGTCCGTGGCTGGTGACTTCCTGTGAATGGAACGACAAGCTGATTCGTAGTGCTATCGTTTGGTTATGCCAATTGACAGGTAAACCGATCTTGAAACTTACTAATAAAGATTATAACGAAAACGGTTTGAGCGAATTGTTGGCTCTCTTCGGTTCGGCATATAATGTGAATATCAAGATATTCAACGATTTGCAGCACACTATTACCGGATGGCCCGGTGGAAAACCGAATGCTGACGATACGTATCGTCCCGAACGTGCCAAACCGTTCCCGAAACGTGTTGTCGTATTTTCTCCGCATCCGGATGATGACGTGATTTCTATGGGAGGTACCATCCGCCGTTTGGTAGAGCAGAAACATGAAGTGCATGTAGCTTATCAGACATCGGGTAACATTGCAGTAGGGGATGAGGAAGTGATTCGTTTCCTGCACTTTATTAATGGTTTCAACCAGATATTCAATAACAGCGAAGACCAAGTAATCAATGAGAAATATACGGAAATCCGTAAGTTCCTTAAGGAAAAGAAGGACGGTGATATGGATTCACGCGATATATTGACTATCAAAGGCTTGATTCGTCGTGGTGAAGCCCGGACGGCTTGTACATATAATAATATTCCGTTGGATCGTTGCCATTTCTTGGATATGCCGTTCTATGAAACCGGTAGAATTCAGAAGAATCCGATCAGTGAAGCCGATGTGGAAATCGTACGTAATTTGCTTCGTGAAGTGAAACCTCATCAGATATTTGTAGCAGGCGATCTTGCCGATCCGCACGGTACACACCGTGTTTGTACGGATGCTGTGTTTGCTGCTATTGATTTGGAAAAGGAGGAAGGTGCCAAGTGGCTGAAAGACTGCCGTATCTGGATGTACCGTGGTGCGTGGGCAGAGTGGGAAATCGAAAATATTGAGATGGCAGTGCCTATCAGCCCGGAAGAGTTACGTGCTAAACGTAATTCTATTTTGAAACATCAGTCACAGATGGAGAGCGCACCGTTCTTAGGTAACGACGAACGTCTGTTCTGGCAACGTAGCGAAGACCGTAACCGTGGTACGGCTGCACTTTACGATAATCTGGGTCTTGCTTCTTATGAGGCAATGGAAGCATTCGTGGAGTATATTCCGCTATAACAATCAGTAAAGAATCATAAAGGAAGAGTGAAGAGTCGGGAATTCTTCACTCTTTTTTTGTTTATCAATAAAAAAACTACTAATATGAAGAAAGAAGAAACTTACTGTCGGTTGCTTCCTATGGCGGGAGCTTATAACATGCGTGACTTGGGTGGCTATCGTACGGTTTATGGCAAGTGTGTAAAATGGAAAATGCTTTTCCGCTCGGACGATATGAATAAACTGACTGCAATGGATTTAGATTATCTCTCTTTATTGCCATTGCGTACGGTTATCGACTTCAGGAGTGAAGCAGAGAAAAACGCCGCCATAGACCGTTTGCCGCAAACTGTGTCCAAGCACATACCCTTATCAATTGAAGCGGGCGATATGAGTGGTATCACCCATTTTGATAGAAATAATCTGAGCGCCGTTATGGAGGAAGTGTATGCATATGTCATCCGGAATATGCAGGATGTATACAAAGAGTTTTTCAGTATCCTGTCGGAGAAAGAAAACGCTCCGCTTCTTTTTCATTGTTCTGCGGGAAAGGACCGGACCGGTATCGCTGCCGCATTGTTATTGTCGGCTTTGGGAGTCGATCGTGAGACTGTAACGGAGGATTATATGCTGTCTGCAGAACATATCACCAAAAAATATGAATTCATCACTCGGGAGCATCCGGAGTTGAAGCCGTTGACTACCGTAAGAAAAGAGTATTTGGAAACTGCATTCCGGGTAATAGACGAAGAATTTGGAGGAATAGAAAGGTACTTGATCGATAACCTTGAAGTGGATTTGGATAAACTACGTGAATTATACACAGAATAGAGGAATTTACTCTATTTTTGCGGATAAATGGTAAATGATTGGAGTTTTATGAGAAAACTATGCCTATTCCTGTTGTTCCTTATTGCAGGGACATCCCTGCTCTTTGCGCAGGCCATCGAAAAGAACGTAGAAGAGCGACTAACTGATTTCTTCAGTAATTATACCACTGTTTCTGCAAAAATCAACCGACCCGCACTCAAGAGTGTAGAGATTGATTTTGACCGTAAACGACTGACGATACAAGCTTCCGAGAGTTTTGCTTACCAGCCTTTTCTCCCGGAAACAGTAGAGAATATTTATAATCAGGTGGAAAATCTTCTTCCCGGTCCTGTACGTTTTTTTGATGTCACGATCTATGCTGACGGTAAACCGATTGAAGATCTCATTCCTAATGTTTACCGAAAAAAGAAAAAGGATAAGACACGTCTTTCTTTGAATATTGATTATAAAGGGGCGCCATGGGTGAAGAATATGTCACGTCCCTATGAAATTTCGCGTGGACTGGACAATCGTCATATCGCTTTGTGGCAAAGTCATGGACAGTACTTTAAAAACGATAAAGGAGAGTGGGGATGGCAGCGTCCCCGGCTTTTCTGTACTACTGAGGACTTATTTACCCAGTCCTTTATTCTTCCTTATGTCATTCCGATGCTTGAGAATGCAGGCGCCAATGTATTTACTCCGCGTGAGCGTGATACGCAGAAGAATGAAGTGATTGTTGATAATGACACGAAAGACGGGTCTGTCTATCTGGAAGTGAAAAGTCGTAAAGCTCGTTGGGAAGTAGCCGCTAAAAGAGGTTTTGCCCGGACGAAACGTGTTTATAGAGATGGGGAGAATCCGTTTTTGGACGGTACTGCCCGTTATGCCCGTACCGAAAAGAAAAAGAATAAGGCTTTTGCGGAGTGGATCCCTACTATTCCGGAGAGTGGTAATTATGCTGTATATGTTTCTTATCAGACATTGCCCAATAGTGTGAGCGATGCTAAATATCTTGTTTTTCACAAGGGGGGAGTTACCGAATTTAAGGTTAACCAGCAAATAGGTGGGGGGACTTGGGTCTACTTAGGAACTTTTGAATTTGATAAGGGTAATAACGATTATGGCATGGTGGTGCTCAGCAATGAGAGTAAGGAGGACGGGGTAGTATGTGCAGATGCAGTACGTTTTGGCGGTGGTATGGGTAATATTTCGAGAGGTGGTAATGTCAGTGGATTGCCGCGTTATCTGGAGGGAGCACGTTACTCAGCACAATGGGGTGGTATGCCTTACGAGGTATATGCCGGCAAGAAAGGAGAAAATGATTATACCGACGACATCAATGTACGTTCTAATGCATTGAATTATTTGTCCGGAGGGTCGGTGTTTAATCCCAAAGAGAAAGGATTGGGAGTACCGTTGGAGATGGCAGTTGCTTTGCATAGCGATGCAGGGCATAGCAGGACGGACGAAATAATCGGTTCACTGGGGATATATACGACGGATTTCAATAACGGGCAGTTGAATACGGGGATAGACCGTTATGCTTCACGCGACTTGTCGGATATTTTGCTGACTCAAATACAGAATGATATTCGTGCTGCCTACAATATCCCCTGGACACGCCGTAGCATGTGGAACCGGAATTATAGTGAAACGCGTTTACCTTCTGTTCCTTCCACCATTATAGAATTGTTGTCACATCAGAATTTTGCCGATATGCAGTTGGGACATGATCCTAATTTTAAGTTTACGGTAGGGCGTGCTATTTATAAGGGGGTACTCCGTTTCATAAATAGTCAACATGGGAAAGAGTCTGTTGTGCAACCGCTTCCAGTGAGTAATTTTGCGATCCGCTTCGGGAAGAAAAAGAATACACTGGAACTATCCTGGCAGGGAGAAAATGATCCTCTTGAGCCAACGGCTACCCCGCGGGAGTATATGGTATATACCCGTGTCGGTTATGGTGGTTTTGATAATGGAGTATTGGTAAATAAACCGTCGTATGTGGTCAAAATAGAGCCGGGACTTGTATATTCGTTCAAAGTTACGGCAGTGAACCGTGGTGGTGAAAGTTTCCCTTCTGAGATTTTATCGGCTTATAAAGCAAAGAACGAAAAAGGAAAAGTTCTTATTGTTAATGGTTTCGATCGCTTAAGCGGACCTGCCGTTATCAATACTTCTACCACTGCCGGCTTCGATTTGGAGCAAGATCCGGGAGTTCCTTATTTATACAATATTTCTCTTTGTGGTCCGCAGACCGGTTTTGACCGTAAGCAAGCCGGTAAGGAAGGAAAGGGGAGTCTGGGAGATAGCGGCAGTGAGTTGGAAGGTATGAAAATCATCGGAAATACTTTCGATTATTCATTTATTCATGGAAAGGCGATTCAGGCGACGGGACGATATAGTTTTGTATCGTGTAGCGATGAGGCGGTAGAAAACGAAAGAGTACAATTGGAAGAGTACCCGATTGTGGATTACATCTTGGGGCTGGAAAAGGAGAATACGACCGACCGGGCTTATTACAAGACTTTTTCTTCGGCTATGCAACGGATCATCACTGCCTATTGTCAGTCGGGAGGGAATATATTAGTCAGTGGTTCTTATGTGGGAAGTGACATGAGCACTTCGCAAGGGAATCGGGAATTTACCGAGAAAGTATTAAAATATGGTTATCAGGAATCGCTTCGGGATAATCGTTCCGGACAGATCGATGGATTGGGGCGTACTGTTTCGATTCCCCGTTTGCCTAACGAGAAAATGTATGCGGTAACTGCACCGGACTGTATCGTCCCTGTAGCTCCAGCTTTTTCCGTATTTACCTATCATCCGGGAAAGCAGAGTGCCGGTATTGCTTATCGTGGAGATTACCGTACGTTTGTAATGGGATTTCCTTTTGAAAGTATAGAGTCGGAAGCTGATCGGGCCGCAATTATGGCGGCAGTGCTAAACTTTTTTGATGATAAATCCTTTTAAGAGGAAAATTCAAATAGACTCTTAATGGAAGATGGCGAATGTTAAATGATGAATGATTCATAAACGGGTTAGCAATTAATTATTCATCATTTACCATTAATCACTAAAAAATTCTATCTTTGTCGCTATCATTAACTTTAAAATAAAAAGATTATGTATACCATACAAGCAAATCCCAGTGGTACACGCACTATGGAAGTTTCAGAAGAGAATTTGAGAACAATTGAAAAATATGCGTTGTTTCGTCATCTTATCGACAGTAACGGTATTGTCGATGAAGCTGTTCTCGATAAACTCAAGCTCAATATCCGTTCACTTATTGCCAGTCAGGAGGAAGACAGTAAGGACCTGCTCGATCTTTGCATTGATGTGATTTATCACAACAATATGAAAGCATTCGGTTTGCAGCAACTTATAAAGTTATATCTTGTCTGGTTCAATTCGCAAGAGGCAGAAGAGGAGGAGTCATGATTGCTGTCGACACTCGTGGGACGACTGCTTACAGTCCCTTGATTCCAGCCATAAAGGCCATGTGTAGTGCTGAATCCGGTGATACTGTGGAGATTATTATGGATAATGCCAATGCATTTCAGGACTTAAAAGAATATTTGTCGGAGCAAGGCATCGGCTTTCGCGAAATTTATGATGGTGAGCAGATGACTTTACAGTTTACTATTCCAGGATGAGTGAAATACAACAGAAATTAGAAAAACTGCCGGGAAAGGCAATTAAAAAAATAAACAGTATATATGGTAGTGTAGATAAATTCTATGCTACCGTTTATCTTATTGCCCGTAATGAGCATCAATGCCAGATGATGTCTGTACCGGCTGCCGATCAACGAATAAAAACCATTCATGCTTATCAGGGATTGATACGTTTTATGCTTGATGAACTCGGTCTTGATGGAAAAGATATCATGGATGGTATAGCGAGTGCTTATCTGGAGGATTTTGTGAACTATCGTGAGCAGGACTTCGGTATGACGAATGAAGAATTTATTTCTATCATCAAACGCATCGGATAATTTATGGATATCTTTCTGATTATTTTGGGGAGTATTTGCCTGTTGGTAGGGCTAATCGGTTGTATTGTCCCTATGTTGCCGGGGCCGCCTATTGCTTATGTGGCTTTAGTACTGCTTCAACTTACCGATAAGGTCACTTTTACGCCGTTGCAACTCTTTTTTTGGTTACTTCTTGTCGTAGTGATTCAGATACTCGATTATTTTGTCCCGATGTTTGGAGTGAAACGATTCGGAGGTACGGGTTGGGGAAATTGGGGTTGTATTATCGGTACGTTTGCCGGACTCTTTCTATTTCCGCCTTGGGGTGTTATTATTGGTCCGTTTGCCGGTGCATTTATAGGAGAGTTGTTGGGCGGCAAGGAAACGAGGCATGCACTGAAAGCCGGATTCGGGGCTTTTATAGGTTTTCTTTTGGGCACTGTACTCAAAGTAGCCGTATGTGGATGGTTTATCTTCTGCTTTATCCATGCATTAGTATAGCGAAATTATCCGTATCTTCGCAGCATGAAAGAATATCGACTTACCGATTGGCTACCCACTACAAAAAAAGAAGTAGAATTGCGCGGGTGGGATGAGCTCGATGTTATCCTGTTTAGTGGAGATGCATATGTAGACCATCCTTCATTCGGACCGGCAGTGATCTGCCGTATCCTTGAAGCGCAAGGATTACGGGTAGCTATTGTTCCTCAACCGAATTGGCGTGATGACTTGCGCGATTTTAAGAAGTTGGGTCGCCCTCGTCTTTTTTTTGGTATCTCGGCAGGGTGTATGGATTCAATGGTGAATAAATACACGGCCAATAAGCGCCTTCGCAGCGAAGATGCCTACACTCCGGACGGTCGTCCGGATATGCGTCCGGAATATCCTTCGATTGTATATAGTCAGATATTGAAAAAAATCTATCCCGATGTCCCGGTAGTTTTAGGTGGAATCGAGGCGAGTTTGCGTCGGTTGAGTCATTATGACTATTGGCAGGATAAGGTGCAGAAAAGTATTCTATGTGACAGTGGTGCGGACTTACTTATCTATGGTATGGGTGAGAAACCGATTGTGGAGCTTTGCAAGCGTATGCAATCTTCTGTGGAGATACCGACAGATATTTTGCAAACAGCTTATTTGTGCAATGCGACTGAGATGGAATCTATCCGTGCGGAAGGAGATATAGAGCTTTATTCTCATGAAGAATGCCTGAAAGACAAAAAAAAACAGGCGGGTAATTTTCGACATATCGAAGAAGAGTCCAATAAATATGCTGCCTCACGTATACTGCAACGGGTCGATAAACGTGTGGTAGTCGTCAATCCGCCATATCCTCCTATGACACAGCAAGAACTGGATGGTTCGTTTGATTTACCGTATACACGTCTGCCGCATCCGAAATATAAAGGGAAGCGTATTCCTGCCTACGACATGATTAAGTTCTCGGTGAATATTCATCGCGGATGTTTTGGAGGATGTGCTTTTTGTACAATATCGGCACATCAAGGCAAATTTATTGTGAGCCGCAGTAAGGAATCTATTCTGAAAGAGGTAAAAGAGGTCATGCAGTTGCCCGATTTTAAAGGATATCTCAGTGATTTGGGAGGTCCTTCGGCCAATATGTACAAAATGGGAGGAAAAGATGAGAATATTTGCCGGAAATGCAAGCGCCCGTCATGCATTCATCCTAAAGTTTGCCCTAATTTGAATACCGATCACCGCCCTTTGCTGGATATCTATTATGCGGTGGATGCGCTGCCAGGTATTAAAAAATCATTTATCGGTAGCGGGGTACGTTATGACCTGTTGTTACATCAGAGTAAAGATCCTGCGGTCAATCAAAGTACTTCCGAATATACCCGTGAACTGATTGAAAAGCATGTAAGCGGACGGTTGAAAGTAGCACCGGAACATACCAGTGATCGTGTTCTCTCTATTATGCGTAAGCCTTCATTTAACCAGTTTGGAGAGTTTAAGAAGATATTCGATCGGATCAATTGCGAAAAAGGATTGCGCCAGCAGCTTATTCCTTATTTTATTTCCAGCCATCCCGGTTGTAAGGAAGAAGATATGGCAGAGTTGGCGGTTATTACCAAACGTCTGGATTTTCATCTGGAACAGGTACAGGATTTTACTCCTACACCAATGACGGTAGCAACGGAAGCTTGGTATACCGGATTTCATCCATATACTTTGGAGCCGGTATTTAGTGCTAAAACGCAAAAAGAAAAGCTGGCACAGCGACAGTTCTTTTTTTGGTATAAACCGGAGGAACGCCGGAATATCATAAATGAATTACGCCGTATCGGTCGGCAGGACCTGATTGATAAGCTTTATGGAAAGAG
Organism: Bacteroides sp. CAG:189; assembly: GCF_000432295.1. Classification (NCBI taxonomy): domain Bacteria; kingdom Pseudomonadati; phylum Bacteroidota; class Bacteroidia; order Bacteroidales; family Bacteroidaceae; genus Bacteroides; species Bacteroides sp. CAG:189. The sequence goes on along the minus strand of NZ_HF991117.1, from coordinate 8,361 downwards.
GTGAATTGAAAAATTAAAGAATGAAGGAATGAAAGAGTGAAAGAATTAAAATGGTATAATTTAGCATCCACTCGATAGATGAAAATGCTGCATAACTTG
>NZ_HF991117.1:0-8184 GCF_000432295.1 Bacteroides sp. CAG:189 | reverse complement strand
TCATGTTAATCTATTAATTGTCTGAATGTTTCTTTCGTTCATTTTTTCATTCTTAAATTGGCACATTGGCACATTATTTAATTATTTAAAATGTCACGAGAGAAAATATTAATAAAAACTTCGTGGATAAGTACGATTGGTAATGCGGTACTTTCTGCGTCGAAAATTGTAATTGGTCTGTGGGCCGGTAGTTTGGCTGTACTCGGTGATGGTATTGATTCGGCAACGGATGTGGTTATTTCCATCGTTATGATTTTTACGGCGCGTGTTATCAGCCGGCCACCTTCCAAGAAGTATGTGTTCGGTTATGAAAAGGCCGAGGGTATTGCAACTAAGATATTGTCACTTGTGATCTTTTATGCCGGTGTACAAATGTTGTTGTCTGCAATTGGGAGTATTTTCTCAAATGAAACTAAAGAAATTCCTTCTTCCATTGCCATATATGTCACCTTGTTTTCTATTGCCGGCAAGTTGTTGCTGGCATCTTATCAATATAAACAAGGAAAGAAGATCAACAGTTCCTTACTTACGGCAAATGCAGTCAATATGCGTAATGATGTGGTCATCTCATCCGGAGTATTACTGGGGTTGATCTTTACTTTTATATTTAAACTGCCTATACTCGATTCAATCACTGGATTGATAATCAGTCTGTTCATTATAAAGTCTTCAGTGAACATCTTTATAGATTCCAATGTAGAATTGATGGATGGCGTTAAGGATGTCAATGTATATAATAAGATATTCAAAGCTGTAGAGCAAGTACCCGGTGCAGGCAATCCCCATCGTGTCCGATCGAGAATGATAGGGAATTTATATCTGATCACACTCGATATAGAAGTCGATCCCAAAATAACCATAACGCAGGCGCATGAGATTGCCGATTCTGTAGAGAAGAGCATTAAAGGTTCGATTGATAACGTTTATGATATTCTGGTACATGTAGAACCTGCCGGTAAATGTCAGACGGATGAAAGATTCGGTATAGATAAAGGTATGGTGGAATAATCCAAAAGTATATTATGGGTGACATACTGCCATATTTGGCATATTCCCCTGTGTAGGAAATGCATGTTAAAAGGGTTGTCATGTAATGAATGTAAATTTGTCAGTTCATGCCGTTAACCGCTGTTAATCAGTAAATATTCTCTGTTAAAAGAGGACAAAAAAGAGTGACAAGTGGAATAAGTGAATGATTTTTGTCGTTATTTTAACGTCATAAAGTTAAAACAAAACGGAATATTAACATTTTAAAGAATAAAAAGAATAGTATGAAACAGACAACAAGAAACATTTTAGGAGTAGGGGCTATCGTTCTGCTGAGTTCAGGAGTTGCAGGCATAACTACCTACAAAATGATGCAGGGGCAGGATACCGATAAGCAGATAGCATTTAATGAGGTGTTCCAGCAGAACCCTAATGTAAAATTGGCTGCTTTTGATGCAATCGATGCACAACCGGTAGATTTGACACAAGCGGCTGAAAATTCGCTTCATGCTGTAGTCCATATAAAATCAACTCAGACTTCAAAGACGCAGACCGTTCAGACACCTCCCGATATTTTTGATTTCTTTTTCGGTGATGGACGTGGCGGACAGCGTAGAGTACAAACTCCGGAACGTGTAGGTTTCGGTTCGGGGGTCATTATCTCTAAAGATGGATACATCGTAACGAACAATCACGTAATTGACGGAGCTGACGAAATAGCTGTGAAGTTGAATGATAACCGTGAATTTAAAGGACGTATCATCGGTACAGACCCGAGTACTGACCTTGCATTGGTGAAAATAGAATCGGATGATGATCTGCCTACCATTCCGGTTGGTGATTCTGAAGCGTTGAAAGTAGGAGAGTGGGTACTTGCAGTAGGTAACCCGTTTAATCTGAATTCTACTGTAACTGCCGGTATCGTAAGTGCAAAGGCCCGTACATTGGGTGTTTACAACGGTGGTATCGAATCGTTCATCCAGACGGATGCTGCGATCAACCAAGGTAACAGTGGTGGTGCGTTGGTTAATGCTAAAGGTGAATTGGTTGGAATCAACTCTGTGTTGTCATCTCCTACAGGTGCATATGCCGGGTATGGATTTGCTATCCCGACCAGCATTATGAAGAAAGTGGTTGCCGACTTGAAAGAATACGGTACTGTACAGCGTGCAATGTTAGGTATCGCAGGGGCTTCTTTGGGAACCAGTATTATGGAAGACCAGCAGCCTATCGATAAATCAGGTACTACACTTCGTGATAAAGCAAAAGAATTCGGTGTGGTAGATGGTGTTTGGGTTCGTGAAATTGTTGACGGTGGTTCTGCTGCCGGTGCCGATATCAAGGTAGACGACGTTATTATCGGTATTGATGGAAAGAAAGTACATAACTTTGCTGATTTGCAGGAAGCACTTGCTAAGCATCGTCCGGGTGACAAGGTGACTGTGAAGTTGATTCGCGATAAGAAAGAGAAGAATGTAGAGGTGACATTGAAGAATGAACAGGGAACTACCAAAGTAGTAAAGAATGCCGGAATGGAAATTCTGGGTGCAGCTTTCAGGGAGATTCCTGTTGATTTGAAGAAACAACTCAAGTTAGGATATGGTGTCGAAGTGACAGGAGTTACCAATGGAAAAATGAAGGATGCGGGTGTCCGTAAAGGCTTCATTATCTTGAAAGCTAATGGCGAGCAAATACGTAAAGTCAGTGATCTGGAAGAAGTGCTCAAGGCAGCTACTAAGTCACCGGATCAGGTATTGTTCCTCACCGGAATGTTCCCCTCTGGAAAACGTGCCAACTATGCCGTTGATCTGACTCAGGAATAAATAGGTAGTTTATAATTAATTTAAGGTAAGAAGATTGTAATATTAGCTAATGAATAAGAAAAAGAATGCCGACAGACAACTTGTCGGTGTTCTTTTTTGTTTCATAGTTAATAATAATGGTGAAAAAGTTACGTTAAGATAATAAGTTAACAAATTATTTGTTGTAACTTTGCACTCCAAATCTGTTTTATAAGAATGAGACAACTAAAGATTACCAAAAGTATCACTAACAGAGAGAGCGCTTCTCTTGATAAGTATTTGCAGGAAATAGGTCGTGAAGATCTCATCACTGTAGAAGAAGAGGTAGAGCTCGCTCAGCGTATTCGTAAGGGTGACCGTGTAGCGTTGGAAAAACTGACACGTGCCAATCTTCGTTTCGTCGTATCTGTGGCCAAGCAGTACCAGAACCAGGGTTTGAGTTTGCCGGATTTGATTAATGAAGGCAATTTAGGACTGATCAAGGCTGCCGAAAAGTTTGATGAAACACGTGGATTTAAGTTTATCAGTTACGCTGTATGGTGGATTCGCCAGTCTATTCTGCAAGCATTGGCAGAGCAGTCGCGAATTGTTCGTCTCCCATTGAACCAGGTAGGTTCGCTGAATAAAATCAGCAAAGCCTTTTCCAAGTTTGAGCAAGAGAACGAACGTCGTCCGTCTCCTGAAGAGTTGGCAGACGAACTGGAAATCCCGGTTGATAAAATCTCTGATACATTAAAGGTGTCCGGCCGTCATATTTCGGTGGATGCTCCGTTTGTTGAAGGAGAAGACAACAGCTTGCTGGATGTGCTGGTAAACGATGATTCGCCTATGGCGGATCGCTCTCTGGTAAATGAGTCTCTTGCGAGGGAAATTGATAGAGCACTTTCTACGTTAACCGATAGGGAAAAAGAAATCATACAGATGTTTTTCGGTATCGGACAACAGGAAATGACATTAGAAGAAATCGGCGATAAGTTTGGCCTCACACGTGAGCGCGTTCGCCAGATAAAAGAAAAAGCAATCAGAAGATTAAGACAAAGTAATCGTAGTAAATTGCTCAAATCGTACTTGGGATAAGTCGATATATCAGTTTTCGAAAAAAGGTATTAGTCGTGTAAGTAAAAGTGTTTAGGGTAACAATCTTAAAACGTGCTTACACGACTTTTTTATGTCTTTGTAGAAGCGTATTTCTGTATTTTTACTTGTAAGTATACTGTCTTATGAATAAATCGGTTCGATTTTTGTTAGTTCTGTTTTTGGCTTTCATATTCTGTTTTATTGCACGTGGCAGATGTGGTGGAAGCGCCGATACTTTCTCTACTGGTGAATACAATCGTTTGAAGTTAAAGGCAGATTCTGCAAAAGTTTATTGTGTAGATAAGGGATTCAATACCAATTACTGTTTCTTGGTCGATTTCTGTATACATTCCGGCAAGAAAAGGTTTTTTGTTTGGGACTTTAGGGGTGATTCTGTCGTATATGCCAGCCTTTGTGCACATGGGTATGGGAAAAACAGTACTGCTTCCAAACCTGTATTCAGTAATGTGGAGGGAAGTTATTGTTCTTCTTTGGGACGCTATAAAGTCAGTATCCGTTCGTATAGCAAATGGGGAATCAACGTTCATTATAAATTGCACGGACTGGAACCGACGAATGACAATGCTTTCAAACGTGTAATTGTGCTTCATTCGTATGATCTTGTGCCTGCGACCGATATTTATCCGGTACATCTTCCATTGGGGATAAGCCAGGGATGTCCTGTGATATGCAATGATGTGATGCGAAAAGTAGACAAATTGCTAAAGGGTGAGGCAAAGCCGGTGTTGCTATGGATGTATCGTTAGTAATGCCATTTATTTGTGATAAATAAGGGATATTTCCTCTTTTTTGTTACCTTTGCCACGATAAAAACAATTCAGATATGAAATACGTAAAAATACTATTTGCCATAGCATTGGTGTTTACAATGTGTTCGGCGTTTTCACTAAAGAAAGGTTCTCACAAGCCTGTGTATGCCTTTGGCATTTCAGCATCGTTTACTGATACGGTGGTGTATTATACCGACATTCAGTTGTTGGATAGTGTTCATCTTGATAAGGGTGTTTTTTTGCCGCATCGTGAATTGTATAGCTACCAGTTGAAGAACTTCCTGGAGTTTGAAATGAACTTGCCTAATCGTACCTGTATGATTTATTTTTCCGATAATAAAAAGAAAATTGATAAGGAGGCTTTGAAAGTACTCGGAAAATATAAGAAGAATAAATCGATTGTTCTGCAAAAAATAGATCCGGAGAAGTTCCGGTTTACTAAACCGGAAGAGTAGTTCGGACGTTAATATATAAGAGATACATGGTTTGTATCTCTTATTTTTTTATCTTTGTACACATTGTAATAAATAAATTTAAAATGAAGCGACTGATTACACTTTCTTTCTTTTTCTATCTGGTATTTTTTTTGGTATCTTGTCATGACGATGAAGAGCCTAAGATAAAAGCTTCAAGAACTGTTCTTATGTATTTGGTCGCAGATAATAGTATAAGTGATGATATATATCCTAACATTGCGTCGGTAGAAGAAGGGTTGAAAAATGCGGAGACTCCAGGGACTTTTGTGATTTATTGGGATGGAGGGAAGTATTATAGGAGTGAGTTTCCACAGCCTACTTTATTTAAATATGAAGTAGGGGAAGATGGAAAAGTGAGTGATCGGGTGATTATTCAAACATATAATGAACAGAATTCGCTGTCTCAGGATGTGATGCTTGATGTATTTAAAGATGTAGAAGAACTATGCCCTGCGGAATGTTATGGATTGATATTTGGATCTCATGCTACAGGATGGCTTCCGGTGGATCATAGTCGTACTCGGTCTTTTGGGGATGACGGTGGCTTAAAAATTGACATACCTGATTTGGCTGATGTGTTGGCACGTACTTCTATACATTTTGACTATATTTTGATGGATGCCTGTTTGATGTCACAGGTTGAAGTTGCATATGAACTTAGACATAGTGCCGATTATTTGATCCTTTCTCCGGCGGAGGTGATGAGTACCGGTTTTCCTTATAAAAATATTGTAAAGTATCTTTTGTCTGTTGACGATAAAGAAAGGAATGCAGTTTTATTAGCTCAGGCATATCTTGATTATTATAAAACACAAAGATTTCCTTGGGCCACAATTGCTGTTGTGAAGACTGATGAAATGGAGCTTTTGGCTGCAGTTACTCGTTCTATTATGCAAGAGAATATGGAGAATATTGCAAGTTTTACTCCATCTATGTTATCCTTATTTCAGAATAGATATGGGTATGGAAGAGGAGAACTAAGTCGTTCATCATATGATTTCAGAGCTTTTGTAAGTGAAGTGACCGGTGGAAATATTCCTTTAGCTTTTGAAGGACAACTTGGAAAAACTGTTATTTTCGAAGGGTATGTGAATGATTATCCATTGGTAAATATTGATGAAGATATGTATTCCGGTATTGGTTGCTATATTCCATACAAGTCTTTTACTAAATGGAATGCTTATTTTAAGAATTTACAGTGGTATTCTGCTGTGGGCTGGGATACTACTGAAGTCTTATTGGAATAAATATACTATGGAAAACACCTCAAATCTTATCCCTCCAACTCCGAAGCAAAAATATGTCCGTGGTTGGCTTTCCTTTTTTCTGTTTGTAGTAGGCTTTGGTTCATTGTTTAGTTTGATCATGTCCATTGTCGGTTTTAGTTCTGTAGACAACGTTGGTTTTATTACTTGTCTTTTTTCCGGTATCGATATTTTATTTTCTTTAGGTCTTGTGGCGTTAGCCGGTTATACCATTTATGCTTTTTTGTATATTCGGCCTAATGCCGTTTTTCTCGGAAAGTTATATGTTATCATTATTTTTATTTCCAATATGTTGGTTTTGTTGTCCGGTGAAATGCCGGATACAGGGTGGGATAGCCTTCCACAGGTGGTGAAAGCATTGGTTTGGAGTTTTATCTGGTTCAGTTATCTTTGTGTTTCCAGGCAGGTGGAGAATCTTTTTCCTAAAGAAGAACGTATGGTGTTCAAAAGAGATAAATATTTTGCGGTTTCTTTACTGGTGATACCGGCCTTGCTTCTGCTAATTTATTTTATATCTTATTTAGGGAACAGTACTGCTGTGGTGTCTCTTTCTCCGGAAAAGGGAGAATATACCGACGGAGTTGTTGCTTTTCGTGCCCCGAAGGGCTTGTTGTGTGAAAGAGTAGATAGTATTTCCGATAACATATACCATTCCTTCGAATCGGGAGACAGTATTTGGGGAACAGTAGTAGGGGTATATGATACGAATACTACTGAAGCTTACTTCAAAGAGTGTGTGGACTCTTGGAGAGACACTGCGCTGGATGGTTATGATTTCTCCGTTCTTGATATGAATACCGGACTGGTGGATCATAATGTGTTGCGTATGCAGTCGATCCGATATATAACCGATCCGCGTCTGGTTTGGACATTTGCTGCTTTGTTTAGCCCAGAGACAGGGAAGGCGTGTATTATTTCTTGTTTTGCAACCACTCCGGTAGAAAGAACGGAGGGAGTGGTCAATGAGATGCTACAGACCATACGATTTAAATAGGTGGTGGAAAGTTCTTTTTTATTTTGATTTTATGGATAAAAAATCTATGTTTGTAGCACCGACAATATTGCGGTAATTAAAAAAACAGTAAGCAATGGAATATGCTGTAATCATCTATTACGTACTTGTTGAAGGAGAACAAGTCGTTGAAAGCCTGAATGTTAAGAAAAACATAGAGGCAAGTTCTCCGGAAGAGGCTATTGGTGTGGCTTATAAATTATTTGAAGCCGAAGTGGAAGCTGCGGATGAAGAATGTTATATTGTGTCGATAATTCCTAATGCTATGCACTAATGTATGATGTTTTCATATTTCGGATAATATGGATGTGATTGATAGGCTTGGCATGAGGTTTTTGTTGCAATATAATAAAGATCGTTTTTGCAGTATAGTTTATCTAAAAAATGTGATAATTATGGTTATTATTGCAGGGTAATATTGTTTTTAATGCAATAAAATAATTATTATTTCTGTCACATTTGTTACAGTTTTGATTCATATATTTGCATTATCTTTGCAGAAAAATATGATTATGGAACAGTTACATGCACATGAAGTTCTCCACATGATGGAAGGAAATAGTTATTCAGAATCATCTTTGCGGAAAGCAATTGTAGATAAGTTTGGTGAATGTCAGCATTTTTATGCTTGTTCGGCAGATGATATGAATGTTGATGAATTAATCGAATTTCTTAAAAAGAAAGGTAAGTTTATGCCTGTGAGGGATGGATTTACCGTAGATGTATCTAAGGTTTGTAGTCACGAAACAGGTAAGTAGATTTTTATCGGTGGGA
>NZ_HF991116.1:27806-34927 GCF_000432295.1 Bacteroides sp. CAG:189 | reverse complement strand
AGAGATTGCTTTCGGTGCTGAAGAGATTGCTTTCAGTGCTGAAGGGATTCTTTCGGTAATGGAAGGATTGCTTTCAGTGCTGAAGAGATTGCTTTCGGTGATGGAAAGATTATTTTCGGTACTGAAGAGATTGCTTTCACGCCGCAAGGTTTCCCGGCCTCATTTCCTTCGCGTCAAACGGAACGTAGGTAAAAAGCGTAAGAAGGGGCGATTGTCTGAGCGAAGCGAGTTCGAGCCCCTTTAGCTTTTTACCGTAGTGCAGTAGCGAAGGAAATGCAGCCTTGATTTTTTCTTTGATTCTTTCTTTTGTATCAAGACAAAAGAAAGAATAGAATAATTTCATTAATTTTGTGCGCCTGTCCTCAGAACCCCTGCCGTCGGTCCGGCCTGTTTCTTTGTTACAGGATTAACCCTATAAAAGTTATGAAACAAGAAAATTATTCTCTTTTAGCTCATAATACATTTGGCATTGATGTGAAAGCCGCTTGTTTTTTGGAATATCATTCGGTGGACGAACTTCGCAGGATGGTTGCCGAAGGGCTTATATCCGAGCCTTACCTACATATTGGCGGCGGTAGTAACCTGTTGTTTACAAAAGATTATCCGGGCACGGTGCTCCATTCCTGTATTGGGGGGATAGAAATCATCGGTGAGACGGATGATGAAGTCCGGGTACGTGTAGGTGCGGGTGTGGAGTGGGATGACTTTGTGGCGGAATGTGTACGTCGCAGTTGGTATGGAGCCGAAAACCTCTCGCTTATTCCCGGAGAGGTGGGAGCAAGCGCGGTGCAGAATATCGGTGCTTATGGAGTGGAAGCGAAGGATTTGATAACTTCTGTTATCACGATGAACATCCGGGGAGAAGAGCGCGTTTACTCTGTGGATGAGTGCGGATATGCCTATCGTAAAAGCATTTTCAAATTTGCGGAGATGAAAGATGTTTTTGTAACGTATGTCTGTTTCCGGTTAAGTAAACGGGAACATTATACGTTGGATTACGGCACTATTCGTCAGGAGTTGACAAAGTATGATGAGATAACGTTAGAAACGGTACGCCGCGTGATTATCGATATTCGGAAAAGTAAACTGCCTGATCCGAAAGTGCTGGGAAATGCCGGTAGTTTCTTTATGAACCCCATTGTAGACAGAGAATGTTTTGAAGCTCTGCAGAAGGAATATCCGCGCATGCCTTTCTATGAATTGGCTGACGGTCGGGTGAAAATTCCTGCCGGATGGATGATAGACCAGTGCGGCTGGAAAGGAAAGGCATTGGGGCCTGCTGCTGTACACGACAAGCAGGCGTTGGTGTTGGTGAATTGTGGCGGTGCCACAGGAAAAGATATTATTTCTCTTTCGGATGCCGTACGGGCTTCCGTACATGAAAAGTTCGGGGTGGATATTCATCCGGAAGTAAACTTTGTTTGACGTAAAACTAATAAATTAAAGCCTCTCCCCAATCCTCTCCGCAGGAGAGGTAGCAAGGAGATACTCTTGTCTACTGATTAGTCGCAAAACTAACTTAGTCCCCTCTCCCACGGAGAGGGTTGGGGAGAGGCTGCTTGGTTAAGTATGAAAGTAACGATATTAGGAAGCGGTACTTCTACCGGAGTACCCGAAATTGGATGTACTTGTGAAGTTTGCACCTCTGCCGATCCGCGAGATCACCGGCTGCGTACTTCTGCTTTGGTTGAGACGGATGATGCGCGTATATTGATCGATTGCGGTCCTGACTTTCGTGCGCAGGTTCTCGGACTTCCTTTCAAAAAGATAGATGGGGTACTTATCACCCATGAACATTATGATCATGTGGGAGGATTGGATGATCTCCGTCCTTTCTGTCGTTTTGGTGAAGTGCCCATTTATGCCGAGGCATATACGGCCGAACGTCTGCGAAACCGCATGCCTTATTGTTTTGTAAATCATAACTATCCGGGCGTGCCCAATATTCCGTTGCAGGAGATTGAGCCCGGCCGGACTTTCCGGATAAACCGCACTTCGGTGACTCCCTTGCGGGTGATGCACGGACGGCTCCCCATCTTAGGGTATCGTATTGAAAATATGGGATATATTACGGATATGCTCACGATGCCCGACGAATCTTATGAACAATTATGCAATCTTGATGTTCTCGTGGTAAATGCGCTCCGGATTGCTCCTCATCCTACGCATCAGAGTCTGGCGGAAGCCCTCGAAGTGGCGCGGCGGATTGGGGCCAAAGAAACTTATTTCATCCATATGAGTCATCATATCGGATTACAGGCCGAAGTTGAAAAACAGTTGCCTCCCCATGTGCATTTTGCATTTGACGGATTAGAAATAATTTAGCAGAAGTTTTGGTTTTTTTATGGAAATTATTACTTTTGTCCGTAGCCGGTAAAACAACAATATTATGAAGCTTCGTACTTTGGTAAAAATTTCGATTACTACTTCTGTCGCGCTTTTGTGTACAGGTTTTGCGGTGTTCTCTTTTTTTAAGTTGTCGGCCGCAGAAAATAAAGAAGAATTTGAACTTTATACTTTGGTTCCGCCCAGTGCGGTCGGGGTTCTCGAAACAGATAATATGACTGCCTTGATACAAGATATAGATGAACTGACTTGTAGCAAGGACAACCATTTTCTGTATATTTCTAAAATCTTTTCCTGTCTGAAATCGCATCTTTATACACTTCTTGAAGAAACTCCGCACGGATTGAGCCGGCAGATGAGCAAGGTGTTGCTCAGTTTCCATGAGCCGGACAATGACCGTAATCAAGTGCTTTATTGCGCGCTCGGTTCGGGTGATTACGAGTTGATCGGAAAGTTCATAAAGAAATATTGTTCCAGTACGTTTCCTTCTAAAATGTTCGATTACAAAGGTGAAGAGATACGTATTTATCCATTGCCGGGCGATGACTTCCTTGCCTGTTATCTGACTTCTGATTTTTTAGTGGCGAGTTATCAGAAAAAGCTGGTCGAAGAGGTGATCGACGCACGTCTGTCGGGGCAGTCACTGCTCGGAGATTCGGTGTTTTCTGATATGCGTGCAGCGAAAAAAAACAATGCGGCTGCCACTATTTATACTCGTGTGCATTCACTTGATATGGGAAAAATGAAGGATGATGCACAGGAGCAGACACCTTTTGGGGGCTGGGTAGAATTTGATATGAAGTTGAATGGCGATGCTGTTTATTTTTCGGGTGTCAATCATGACACGGATACCTGCCTGACTTTTATGAATATGCTGCGCCGGCAACAATCTCTTGAGGGATTTCCGGGGGAGATTCTTCCTGTGACGACTTTCTTTTTTAACCAGCGATCGATTAGTGATTTGCAGTCTGCCCTCGATTTTGCTGCCAATGATCGGAATCCTGCGGGTGATATAATGATGTCTGCCGATTCTGTCGGGGTTTATGACGAGGCATTTGCGGCCTATCTGAAAGAACATGCCTTGCACGATATGACAACCTGTCTTTTTGCATACAATGATACCACGAAGTATCCGGCTGCAGTTGCAAGTCTTTCGGTTCGGGATGCAGTGCGAGCCGAGCAGATGCTTAAGATATTGATTGATAATTGTCCGCACGAGCGGAAATTTGTATCCGGTCCGGCTGTAACTTTTTGTTATACTCCGTCCAGAGCTTATCCCGTATATTTATTGCCCCGCAATACATTGTTTGCGCAACTGACAGGTATTGCTTCATCGTCTTTGCATACTTATGCATGCTTGTATGGCGGGCGCTTGTTACTGGCCCCTGATGCGGAGAGTCTTTCCTGTTATGTCCGGCATTTGGATAAGGGGGAGATACTGGAAGGGATGCCTGGCTACAGGGAAAGCATAGTCGGCCTGTCTGATGTGTATAATTTTATGTTTGTGGCCGATCTGGAACATATGTTTGTGCAGCCCGAGAGCTATGTCCGTTTGCTCCCGAGCTTCTTTTTCCGTAATCCGGATTTCTTCCGTTATTTTGTCCTTTCCGCCCAGTTTTCCTGTACGGATGGGGTGGCTTATCCGAATGTGGTTTTGCAGTACAAAGGTGAGTAAAAGTCACTTCGAAATTCCTCTGGCTTTTGACGAAATTATAGTCCGGTGTTTGTTCCGGAAAATGGAGGATGGTCGAAGGGATACGAACGATTGATGAAATTCTCATAAACTAAAAATCACCCTCGCCACAGGCTGAACTGCACCCCAAAAGTTGGACATAAAACTTTAGGAGTGCAGCTCAAGCAGTTGTAGCGAGGGTGATTTCGATAAAAGGGGAGTTTTGATTCATCCCCTTCGGTTTTCTGGTATTCCAAGTAATCCCGTTTTCTTAGGATCGATTTGAAATCTTGCTGGTAATTTCTTTTTTAGAACGGCAGGTCGTCTTTGGCGTCGCCGGCAATAAATTCCGGTGCAGCTGTCGGTGCCGGAGGAGGAACGGGTGCTCCCGGAGTCATCGGTGCTCCTGCTCCTACGCGTTCTACCTTCCAAGCGCGGATACTATTGAACCAACGGTCTTGCCATTGGCGTGCATCGACGTCGAAAGACACGGTAAGTTCTTCGCCCATCTGGATGTTGAATTGTTCTATTTTGTCAGCGCCAAATACGTCGAAACACATTTTGCGCGGATACTGGTCGTGGTTTTCGATAACGTACTCCTGGGATTTCCATTCGTTCCCGGTTTTAGAAACTCCGCCTCTGGGTTGGAGTATAGCGATAATTTTTCCTGTAAATTCCATTGTGATAATTTTTAATTCTGCGGCGAAGTTACGATATTTTAGGAATATTCGAAATACAACCCTGTGTTTTTTCTTTTGTTTTGTTGGTGCACCCCAATCTTTTTTCGTAACTTTGTGCATTAATAAAATTAAAAATTAAACATTCGGAAATATATGAAATTTATCGTTTCAAGTACTGCGCTTTTCAGCCATTTACAGGCCATCAGCCGTGTGATAAACTCAAAAAACGCGTTGCCTATTTTGGATTGTTTCCTCTTCGAACTGGAAGACGGAACGTTGTCTGTGACCGTTTCCGATAGCGAAACGACGATGGTAACTTCTATCGAAGTCAATGAAAGTGACATGAACGGCCGTTTTGCCGTGACTGCCAAAACCCTGCTCGATGCTTTGAAGGAGATTCCCGAACAGCCGTTGACTTTCGATGTGAATACCGGAACATACGAAATAACAGTGCAGTATCAGAACGGAAAATACAGCCTTGTGGGGCAGAATGCCGATGAATTTCCTCAATCGGCAGTGTTGGGGGACAATGCCGTACGCGTGGAAATGGACGCACAGATTCTGTTGGGTGGAATCAACCGGAGTGTGTTTGCTACGGCAGATGATGAATTACGTCCGGTGATGAATGGTATTTATTTTGATATTACTACCGAAGACATTACGATGGTGGCTTCGGACGGACATAAGTTAGTACGTTGTAAAACGCTGGCTGCCCGTGGAAATGAGCGTGCCGCCTTTATCCTGCCTAAAAAACCGGCTACGCTGCTCAAGAATCTGTTGCCGAAGGAAAGCGGGATGGTTGTTATCGAATTCGACGAACGCAATGCCGTGTTTACGCTTGAAAACTACCGTATGGTATGCCGTCTTATCGAAGGCCGTTATCCGAACTACAACTCGGTGATACCGCAGAATAATCCGCACAAGGTGACGGTGGACCGTCAGCAACTGATCGGTGCTTTGCGTCGTGTGTCCATTTTCTCGTCACAGGCAAGCAGCTTGATCAAGCTACGTATTCAGGAAAATGAAATTGTAGTTTCCGCCCAAGACATTGACTTTTCCACTTCGGCCGAAGAAACGCAGGTATGCCAGTATGCGGGTGCTCCGATGAGTATCGGCTTCAAATCGACATTCCTGATTGATATTCTGAACAACATTTCGGCAGAAGAGGTGGTGATAGAATTGGCAGATCCTTCACGCGCCGGCGTAGTAGTGCCGGTGGAACAGGAAGAAAACGAAGACCTGCTCATGTTGTTGATGCCGATGATGCTAAACGACTAAATGCAGTTGAAAGTTGAGAGTTGAAAGTTGAAAGTTACTATGCAGCATGATAGTGTGGTTGACTTTTAATTTTCAACTCTCAATTTTCAACTCTCAACTAAATAAGCTTTCAACTTTCAACTAAATTAAGCATGAAATTGAACCTAAAGAACCCTATTGTTTTTTTTGATCTGGAAACAACGGGTACCAATATCAACACAGACCGGATCGTAGAAATTTGTTATCTCAAAGTATATCCTAACGGCAATGAAGAGGCTAAAACCTTGCGTATCAATCCGGAAATGCACATTCCCGAAGCTTCTTCGGCCATTCATGGCATTTATGATGCCGATGTAGCGGATTGTCCCACATTCAAGGAGGTTGCCAAAAACATTGCCTATGACATTGAAGGAGCCGATCTGGCGGGATTTAATTCCAACCGTTTCGATGTGCCGGTATTGGTGGAAGAATTTCTTCGTGCCGGTGTCGATATAGACATTAGCAAGCGTAAGTTTGTGGATGTTCAGGTGATTTTCCACAAGATGGAGCAACGTACCCTTTCGGCTGCTTACAAGTTTTATTGCGAGAAGAATCTGGAAGATGCGCATACGGCCGAAGCTGATACGCGTGCTACCTATGAGGTACTGAAAGCGCAGCTTGACCGTTATCCGGAGTTGCAAAACGACATAGCCTATCTGGCCGATTATTCCAGCTTTAACAAAAATGTGGACTTTGCCGGCCGAATGGTTTATGATGACAACGGAGTGGAAGTTTTCAACTTCGGTAAGTACAAAGGGCAGTCGGTAAGCGAAGTGCTGAAAAAAGATCCGGGGTATTATAGCTGGATTCTGAACAGTGACTTTACACTCAATACCAAAGCCATGCTTACGAAAATCCGGTTGAGGGAGATGAGCAATTTGATCACAAAATGAGATGATTTATGAATTATAATTCATAAAATCACAATTCATAAATCACATTATCCCTCATAAGTCATAATTCATAAATCATAAATCTTTTCATGCTGAAAGGTAAAAAAATAGTTTTAGGAATTACGGGTAGTATCGCTGCATATAAGGCGTGTTACATTATTCGCGGACTGGTAAAACGGGGTGCGGAAGTGCAGGTTGTCATCACGCCGGCGGGGGAAGAGTTTATAACCCCGA
>NZ_HF991116.1:14157-27797 GCF_000432295.1 Bacteroides sp. CAG:189 | reverse complement strand
CGGGGAAAGAGTTTATAACTCCGATCACACTGTCTGCATTGACGAGCAAGCCTGTCATCAGCGAGTTTTTTGCTCAGCGTGATGGTACGTGGAACAGTCATGTGGATTTGGGGCTGTGGGCGGATGCCATGCTGATAGCGCCTGCTACGGCTGCCACCATCGGTAAAATGGCCAATGGAATAGCGGATAACATGTTGATAACTACCTACCTGTCTGCCAAAGCTCCAGTGTTTGTTGCACCGGCGATGGACCTTGATATGTATGCCCATCCTTCTACACAAGCCAATCTGGATACTTTGCGTTCGTATGGAAATCATATCATCGAGCCGGGTACCGGATTCTTAGCCAGTCATTTGGAGGGAAAGGGGCGAATGGAAGAACCGGAAAATATCATTCGTGTCCTTGATGAGTTTTTTCCGTCCTCTTGTGATTTGGCGGGGAAAAAGATATTGATTACGGCCGGTCCTACCTACGAAAAAATTGATCCGGTGCGTTTCATCGGGAATTATTCTTCCGGGAAAATGGGTTTTGCGTTGGCTGAAGAATGTGCCGGACGTGGGGCTGAGGTCGTGTTGGTAACCGGTCCGGTGCAGATGCAAACACATCATTCGCGTATTCGTCGTATCGATGTGGAAAGTGCTGCCGGAATGGCAGAGGAAGCGCAACGTCATTTCCGGGAGGCCGATGCGGGAATTCTTTGTGCGGCGGTAGCTGATTTTACGCCCGAAACGATGGCGGATCATAAGATAAAACGTGAAAAAGAGGATTTGGTATTGCGTTTAAAACCGACTCAGGACATTGCCGCTACTTTGGGACAGATGAAAAACGGACGGCAGAAGCTTGTCGGTTTTGCTCTTGAAACAAATGATGAGCGGCATAATGCCCAAAGTAAATTAGAACGTAAGAATTTTGATTTTATCGTGCTTAACTCTTTGAATGATGCCGGTGCCGGATTCCGTTGCGATACCAATAAAATCAGTATTATCGATCGTCAGGGGAACACGGATTATCCGTTGAAACCGAAGACAGAGGTAGCACAAGATATTATCGACCGTTTAGTGGAGGAATTGCGATGAAGACGAGTAGGATGCGGGACAAATGGAGTGGCGTGTTGTGGAGAATGCTGGGCGTTTTTGCCACAGTGTCGTTTCCTTTGTGGCTTTCGGCTCAGGAGTTGGACTGCAAAGTGGCTGTCAACCATTCTCAAGTGCAGGGAACCAATGTGCAAGTGTTCAAAACGTTTGAAACGGCACTGACCGAGTTTATCAATGAACGTCACTGGACGCAGGCGCAGTACGAGGTAAACGAACGTATCCGGTGTTCGATGAATTTCACAGTGAAGAGCTATGACGAAGCGGAGGGGCGTTGGGGCTGTGAACTGATTGTGCAGTCTACCCGTCCGGTCTATCAGTCGGGGTATCAATCTCCGGTATTCATGTTCAAAGACAACAACGTGGAGTTCAATTATCGCGAGTTCGATCCGTTGGAATTACGGGATAATCAGATTGACAACAACCTTACAGCCGTTATCGCCTATTATGTCTATTTGATGATCGGTCTGGACATGGATACGATGGCGCCGGAAGGTGGAACGGAGATACTTCATGCGGCGGAGAGCGTGGTGACAGCTGCGCAGACGCTCAATGAAAAAGGTTGGAAGGCATTTGATGACAGTCGTAACCGTTATGCCGTTATTAACGATTATCTGGACCCCGGTATGAGTCCGCTCCGTCAGATGATGTATGATTATCATCGCAAAGGACTGGATGAAATGGCGACTAACGCTACTCGGGGGCGTGCTGCTATCACTGCCTCGATTGCCGGGCTGAAACAGGCGCGGGATAACAAGCCGATGTCCTCATTGCCTGTCATCTTTACGGAGATAAAGAAAGATGAACTCATCAATATCTATGGTGGAAAGTCGCCTGCTGCCCAGAATGAACGGGAAACGGTTTACCAGATTGTTTCGAATATCAATCCTTCGCAAAATACTTCGTGGGATCAGATAAAATCGAAACAGTGAGGTGCTTGAATACGGGGCATTGAAGCAGTATGGTGTTACTTTTCCTTGTATTCGGGTTGAGATTTTATAAATTGAATAATTAAAATGTAAATAGATCTATGTGTGTACACCGCCAATCGACATATCTGGCAATCGCTACATTGAGCAATTGGCACATTGATTAATCGGTGCATTGACATATTGGTTAATTGGCACATTGGCATATTGATTAATTGGCACATTATTATTATGTTACGTTCACTGTATATTCAGAATTATGCTTTGATAGAGAAGCTGGATATCCGCTTTGAAACGGGATTTTCCGTCATCACGGGCGAAACCGGTGCCGGAAAGTCTATTATACTCGGCGCCATCGGGCTGTTGTTGGGGCAACGTGCCGATGTGAAAGCCATCCGGCAAGGAGCATCAAAATGTATTATAGAGGCTCGTTTTGACATTTCCGCTTATGGAATGCAATCTTTTTTTGACGAGAATGAACTGGAATACGAAGAAGAGTGTATTCTTCGCCGCGAGGTGCAAGCCTCGGGCAAGAGCCGTGCGTTTATCAATGATACGCCTGCTTCACTGGCACAGATGAAAGAACTGGGTGAGCAGTTGGTCGATGTGCATTCACAGCATCAGAATTTGCTGTTGAACAAAGAGGGCTTTCAACTGAACGTGCTTGATATTCTGGCACATAACGAGGACATTTTAGCTGACTATCGTCGGGCCTATACCGACTGGAAACTGTTGGAAAAGGAATTGGATGAGTTGACGGTTCGTGCCGAGCAGAGCAAGGCGGACGAAGACTATATTCGTTTTCAGCTTGAGCAGCTCGAAGAAGCGCATCTCGCCGAAGGTGAGCAGGAAGAGTTGGAACAAGAGTCCGAAACCCTCAGCCATGCCGAAGAAATCAAGGCAGGGTTGTATCGGATCGGACAAGCGTTCTCTGCGGATGAAGGCGGTTTGTTGCCGGTATTGAAAGAGAGTGCCGCTATGCTTTCGTCATTGCAGAAAGTTTATCAGCCGGCTACGGAACTTGCCGGACGCATGCACAGCACTTATATTGAGTTGAAAGACATCATTGATGAAATCAGCACTCAAAGTGAAGATATAGAGTTTAATCCTGTGCGGTTGGATGAAGTGAACGGCCGTCTGAACCTGATTTATTCTTTAGAGCAAAAACATCGTGTACAAACGGTGGAAGAGTTGGTAAGGCTGACGGAAGAGTATCGTGACAGGCTTGCCACTATTACCTCTTTTGACGACCGTATTGCTGCTTTGGCCGCCCGGCGGGATACGCAATATAATAAAGTGAAAAAGCAGGCTGCCTTGCTCACCAAGGCCCGTACTGTTGCCGCCCGTGAGGTGGAAAAACAGATGGCTTCCCGGTTGGTGCCGTTGGGGATGCCCAATGTGCGTTTTCAGGTGGAGATGGGGTTACGCAAGGAACCCGGAATGCAGGGGGAAGATACAGTGAGTTTCCTTTTCTCGGCCAATAAGAACGGTGCGTTGCAGAACATCTCTTCGGTGGCTTCCGGCGGTGAAATAGCCAGAGTCATGTTGTCTGTTAAGGCCATGATAGCCGGTGCGGTAAAACTTCCCACCATTGTGTTCGATGAAATCGATACCGGTGTTTCCGGTGAAATCGCCGATCGGATGGCAGATATCATGCAAGAGATGGGAGAGCAGGAAAGGCAGGTGATCAGTATCACGCATCTGCCGCAAATTGCTGCACGCGGACGTGCGCACTATAAGGTATACAAACGTGATAATGACATGGAAACGAATAGCCATATCCGCCGTCTTACCGATGAAGAAAGGGTAGAGGAAATAGCACATATGCTGAGTGGGGCTACGCTGACGGAGGCTGCATTGGAGAATGCAAAATCCCTGCTGAATAGTAAATTAGAACTATCAAATAGTAAATAAATAGATGATTGATAAAAGTGAAATGATTTTCGGCGTTCGTGCCGTCATAGAGGCTATACAGGCCGGTAAAGAGATTGATAAGATTCTGGTGAAGAAAGATATCCAGAGTGAATTGTCTAAGGAGTTGTTTGCCGCCTTGAAAGGTACGCTCATCCCGGTACAGCGTGTTCCGGTAGAACGTATCAACCGCATTACCCGCAAAAATCATCAGGGAGTGGTAGCGTTTATTTCCTCCGTTATTTACCAGAAGACGGAAGATCTTGTGCCTTTTCTTTTTGAGGAAGGTAAGAACCCTATCTTTGTGATGCTCGACGGTATAACCGATGTGCGTAATTTTGGTGCCATTGCCCGTACTTGCGAGTGTGCGGCGGTAGATGCCGTTATTATCCCTGCACGTGGCAGTGTGTCGGTGAATGCCGATGCAATGAAGACCTCTGCCGGGGCTTTGCATACCCTGCCGGTTTGTCGCGAACAGAGCCTGAAAAGTACTTTGCAGTACCTCAAAGACAGTGGCTTCCGTATTGTTGCCGCTACCGAAAAAGGCGATTATGACTATACGAAAGGCGACTATACGGGCCCGATGTGCATAATTATGGGAGCGGAAGATACGGGAGTGTCATACGAGAATCTTGCTCTTTGTGACGAGTGGGTGAAAATACCGATGTTGGGTAGTATCGAGTCACTCAATGTTTCGGTGGCTGCCGGTATTTTGATTTACGAAGCGGTAAAGCAACGTCATTTGGATTAGCAGGAAATCATCTGCCGGTTTTTGTTTTTTAATATTCAACTTAAATAGAAAGTGAGGCCTCTCCCCAACCCTCTCCGTGGGAGAGGGAGATAAGTTAGTTTCATAACTGATTAATAAACAATAGTATCTGTACCCCCTCTCCTGCGGAGAGGGTTGGGGAGAGGCTTTAAAAACAATAAAATTATGAAGAAATTCTTATTATTACCTTTTATATTTGTCTGCCTGTCGGTACAATGGAGTATGGCACAGGCGCCTAAATGGGTAGAGAAAGCCAAACGTGCCGTGTTCTCGGTGGTTATTTATGACAAAAATGATAAGATTCTGAATACCGGAAACGGCTTTTTTGTAACCGAAGACGGGGTGGCGTTGTCTGATTATTCCTTGTTCAAGGGAGCGGAACGCGCCGTTATTATTAATTCGGAAGGAAAGCAAATGCCGGTGGATGCCGTTTTGGGAGCGAATGATATGTACGATGTCATCAAGTTCCGGGTAGCTATCACGGAAAAGAAAGTGCCTGCCCTTACAGTAGCTACTGTGGCACCGGCTGTCGGTGCAGAGGCTTACCTGTTGCCTTATTCCACTCAGAAAGACCGCACATGCACACAAGGAAAGGTAAAGAAGGTGACAAAAATAGAAGATAATTACAGTTATTATACGCTCGACATGCGTCTGAAAGATAAAATGGTGAGTTGCCCGGTGGCTGATGCTAACGGACAAGTATTCGGGCTTGCGCAAAAAGCGTCCGGACAGGATACTGCCAGTATCTGTTATGCAGCCGGTGCCGCTTTCGCTATGTCGCAAGGCATCAGCGCATTGTCGCTCGGCGATATTACACTGCGGAACATTGGTATAAAGAAAGGATTACCCGATACGGAGGAGCAGGCGCTTGTATATTTGTATGTGGCTTCTTCGCAGGTAAGTCAGGAAGAATATGTGTCGTTGCTTGATGATTTTGTGAAACAATTCCCGAATAGCCCGGACGGATACCTTCGTCGTGCTTCGACGTTTGTTTTTGGCGGTAAAGAGGATGCGGATTTCGATAAAGCGGCGGCGGATATGGAACGGGCTCTGAAAGTGGCCAAGAAGAAAGATGATGTGTATTATAACATATCCAAGCAGATTTATAATTATCAGTTGGGTAAACCTGAAAAGACCTATAAAGACTGGACATATGAGAAAGCCCTGGACTATGTGCACAGTGCTTTGGCTATCGATTCATTGCCTGTATATGTGCAGTTGGAAGGCGATATTCTATTTGCAAAACAGGATTATCCTGCCGCACTTGCCTGTTATGGAAAGGTGAACCGCAGTAATCTGGCATCGCCTGCCACTTTCTTTAATGCTGCCAAGACGATGGAAATGATGGATGCCGATCCGAAGGAAATTGTCATAATGATGGACAGTTGCATTGCCCGTTGCCCGCAGCCGGTTGCCGTAGCGGATGCCCCTTACGTGTTGGAGCGTGCACAGATGAACATGAATGCAGAGCAATACCGGGCTGCCATGCTCGATTATGATACTTATTTTAATGCCGTGAGCGGGCAGGTGAACGATGTGTTCTATTATTATCGTGAACAGGCGGCTATTAAAGCGCGCCAATACCAACGTGCCCTTGATGATATAGCCAAAGCCATCGAACTTAACCCGAAAGAGTTGACTTATCGTGCGGAACAAGCGGTGGTAAATCTTCGTGTGGGCCGTTATGAAGAAGCGTTAAAAGCTTTGGATGAGGCTTTGGCAGTCGATCCGAAGTATGCCGAAGCCTATCGCATCATGGGTATTTGCCAGATACAAATGAAAAAGCAGGAAGAGGCATGTGCCAGTTTTGCAAAAGCCAAGGAATTGGGAGATACCAATGTGGATGAGCTGATCAAGAAACATTGCAAATAAAATATAGATAGATCGTAATAAAAAAGGGAAACCCCTGTCCTCGCAGTAGGATAGGGGTTTCTTTTTGGAGATTTTCATAAAAACACTCTCTCTCTCATCTCCTTTTCAGTCAAGTTTAGGTTTCGGTTTTATCAAAGTTAGTTTAGGTAATCTCTTGTATAACTATATAGTAAATGCAGCTTTTCACAGAATACTGCACGGACATCCACTTTTTTTCTTATAATTTTTATCAAAATCTTTTTTTTCTTACCTTCGGAGCGGAAAATGATAAGAGTACGAGACCTCTCCCTAACCCTCTCCGTGGGAGAGGGGACTAAGTTGGTTTTATAACTGATTGATAATCATGAGTGTCTATTCCCTTCTCCTATGGAGAGGATTGGGGAGAGGCTATAAAAATTAGGAAATACAATGAAAAAGGTAATTTGCAGTGAGAAAGCTCCGGGAGCTATCGGCCCTTACAGCCAGGCTATCGAAGCGAACGGTATGGTATTTGTATCGGGACAGCTCCCCATTGATGCAGCCACAGGAATAATGCCCGAAGGGGTAGAAGCACAGGCCCGTCAGTCTCTGGAAAATATCAGGCATATTCTTGAAGCAGCCGGATTGACAATGGCCGACATCGTCAAAACGACTGTCTTCCTTCAGGATATGTCTTTGTTTGCAGGGATGAACGGCGTATATTCCACTTATTTCGACGGTGCTTTCCCGGCTCGTTCGGCTGTGGCGGTGAAGGCTTTGCCCAAAGATGCTTTAGTCGAGATCGAGTGCATTGCGGTTCGCTAACAGATCGGCTACAATGAAACTACTGCCTCCTACAAAGATAAAATCTTTTGGGAGGCTTTTTTCTTGGGCGGCGCGTACGGCTTCGGTTACTGTGGGATAAGTATTGCCATGTAGTCCGAATTCACGGGCGGTTCTTTTTAACTCCTCTTCCGGCAATGCCCGTTTCACGCTGGCTTTTGTGAAATAGTACGTCGCATCTTGTGGCAGCAGGTTCAGTACGCCACGGATATCTTTATCATTCACCATCCCTATTACAATGTGAAGATGGTCGTATACGATTGATTTTATCTGTTGGGTGATGTAAGTAATTCCACCTGTGTTGTGTCCTGTGTCACAGATAAGCAGTGGGTGGTCACTTAGCTTTTGCCAACGTCCCATAAGTCCGGTCAGTTCGTTGACGCGGGCAAAGCCGTGGCGGATATTTTCTTCTTTGATGGCATACTCCAACGCTATTAGCTGTGACAGGGCATGAAGTATCGTATTGGTGTTTTTTATTTGGTAATACCCTCCCAATTCTCCTTGCAGGCAGCCATATTCACGGGTTTCATATAGTAGTCCGTTATCGCTGTTTTCTGCTTTTAAAATCCGGTTATCGTCTTCTGCAAAAACAATGGGTGCGTGCATTTCTTCTGCTTTTCCTGCAAATACCGGTCGGGTCTCTTCTGTAGCCTCTCCGATGACAACAGGGGTTCCTTTTTTGATGATTCCGGCTTTTTCTCCTGCTATCTCGGCTAATGTGTTTCCTAAAAATTGCGTGTGGTCAAGACTGATGTTGGTTATGACGCATAGATCGGGGGTGATGATGTTGGTACAATCGAGACGTCCCCCCAACCCGACTTCAATGAGTGCTACATCCACTTTTTCATCGGCAAAGTAGCGGAAAGCCATGGCGGTGGTCAGTTCAAAGAAAGAAGGATGTAACGGTTCGAAAAAGCTCCGGTGCTTTTCTACAAAATCTACAACATACGTTTCCGGCATCATTTCTCCGTTGATCCGGATACGTTCGCGGAAATCAACCAGATGCGGAGATGTATAAAGTCCTACCCGGTAACCGGCTTCTTGCAGGATGGCTGCCAAGGTATGCGAACAGGAACCTTTTCCATTGGTGCCTCCCACATGTATCGTACGGTATTTCCGGTGGGGGTGTTCGAAGTATTCATCCAATGCTCTCGTGTTTGCTAATCCTTCTTTATATGCTCCGCTTCCGATTTGCTGGAACATGGGGACACTCTCATATAAGTACTTTAAAGTGTTCTGATAGTCCATCTTTTATAATATTTAACTGGCAAGAAATCTCTTTTGCCCTTTTATTTCTTATCTTAGGTGCGTCAATCTTTCATCGTAGTGACCGATTGCTTTACCGGATTGCAAATATCAACATTTTAAATCTAACGAAGAGTATGGGAACAAAGAAAAATTTTGTGCTTGACACAAATGTTATCCTTCACGACTACAATTGCTTGAAGAATTTCCAAGAGAATGATATTTATCTCCCCATTGTTGTGCTCGAAGAACTGGATAAGTTCAAGAAGGGAAATGAACAGATCAACTACAACGCCCGTGAGTTTGTCAGAGAGCTCGATCTGATCACCGATGACAATCTTTTTACCAGCGGTGCTTCGCTGGGTGAGGGGTTAGGGCGTTTGTTCGTTATAACGGGTGAGGTCGATTCTCCGGTAGTGCGTGATTCGTTTCCTTCGCGCAAGCCAGATCATCAGATTCTTGCCGTTGCCGATTATCTGGCGCGGAAACATGCCGATATGAAGACAATTCTGGTGACCAAAGATGTCAATTTGCGTATGAAGGCCCGCTCTATTGGGGTGGTTTGCGAAGATTATATTACCGATAAGGTAATTAACATCGATATTTTTGAGAAGTCCAACGAAATTTTTGAAGGCATCGATCCGGCACTGATCGACCGGATTTATTCTGCCCGTGAAGGTTTGGATATCAGCGAATTCGATTTTAAGAATGTCATTCATCCTAACGAATGTTTCATTCTGAAGAGTGACCGCAGCAGTGTGCTTGCCCGGTATAATCCTTTTACGCATACGGTTTGCCGGGTGAATAAGACGAAAAACTATGGAATCGAACCCCGTAATGCCGAACAGAGTTTTGCTTTCGAAATTCTGAATGATCCTAATGTGAAATTGGTGGCTTTGACCGGTAAAGCCGGTACGGGTAAAACCTTACTGGCATTGGCGGCTGCTTTGGGCAACTTGACCGATTATAAACAAATTTTGTTGGCACGCCCCATTGTCGCACTTTCAAACAAGGATTTAGGTTTTCTTCCGGGTGATGCCAAGGAGAAGGTGGCACCCTATATGCAACCTTTGTTTGATAACTTAAATGTTATTAAGCGGCAGTTTGCGGCCAATTCCACCGAAGTAAAGCGTCTGGAAGATATGCAAAAAAGTGAACAGTTGGTTATTGAAGCGCTCGCTTTCATACGCGGACGCAGTTTAAGCGAAACTTATTGTATCATCGACGAAGCCCAGAACTTGACTCCTCATGAAATAAAAACCATTATCACACGTGCGGGTGAAGGTACTAAGATGGTATTTACCGGAGATATTCAGCAGATCGACCAGCCCTATCTGGATAGCCAGTCCAATGGATTGGTTTATATGATCGACCGTATGAAAGAACAGAACCTTTTTGCACATGTAAATCTTGTGAAAGGTGAACGCAGTCAGTTAAGTGAATTAGCCAGCAATTTGATGTAATATTTGCTTGATATGCCAATGTTTAGAAAAGACATGGTAAACGTATGGTAATCTGATGGTTTCGATACGTTTATCATGTCTTTTCCTGTTTTACATAATATTCATAAAATCAAAAGTTTTTTTATTATTTTGTTAAATAAAGCGGTGATTACTCAAAAAAATGTATCTTTGCATCGCCTAAAAAAACAAAAAAACTGTAGAACGGATGAAATCGAAATTTTTTCAACGGTATCTTTCTTCGAAGGTACTGCCTATTTGGACTATTTTGTTAATTGATGTTTTTATCATTGTAGTTTCATGTATGTTGTCCTATGCACTTCGTTATGATTTTCGTAGCATTTTTCTGGACTCTTCTACGATTGATAGAACCATTCTTTGGACAGTGATTATTAACTTGGTGTTCTTCCGGGTATTCCGTACGTACTCCAACGTACTCCGCTTCTCTTCCTTTGTGGATATTATGCGGATCTTCGTATCTCTCACAGTGTCATACGGTCTGTTGACACTTGTAAGCGTGATTTTGGAAGCATTCATGGATGTCAGGGTAGCACCGGTGAGTGTGTTGTTTATGGCTTATATCATAAATTTTGCTTTGATGTCTTGTTCACGCATTGTTGTGAAGATGCTTTTCGAAGTTTTAAATTTTGATGGCAGCAAAACTACGAATGTTTTTATTTATGGTGCAAAAGAAGCAGGTGTCAACATTGCAAAATCATTGCGTGTGAATTTGCGTAACCATTATCGTTTGCGTGGTTTTATTGCTGACGAACCCGAATTGATTGACAAAATTATGATGGGGGTAAAGGTGTATCCCAATGATGATACATTAATTGAAAAACTGGATGATCGTGATGTACATACCATTATCATTTCTCCGGTCAAGATGGATCAACTGAAGAAAACGGATATGGCAGATCTCCTGTTGGCCCATAATGTGAAGTTGCTTACCGCCCCTCCCTTGAGTGAATGGGGAGGACAGCCTTTGAACCGTACTCAACTGAAAGAAATTCAGATTGAAGATCTCTTACAGCGTGAGCCGATTGAGGTGGATATTCATAAGATCGCCTCTCATCTGGAAGGAAAAAGGGTGATGATTACCGGCGCTGCCGGCTCTATCGGTAGTGAAATCATGCGTCAGGTTGCTTCATTCAATCCTTATAAGTTGATTTTGGTAGACCAGGCAGAAACACCTCTTCACGACATCCGTTTGGAACTGCAGGATCGCTGGAGAGATATCGATGCGGAAACCATTGTAGCCGATATTTCTAATCAAACCCGTATTGAAGCGATATTCCGTGAATTCAGACCGCAATATATATTCCATGCAGCTGCTTACAAACATGTACCGATGATGGAAGATAACGTATCTGAATCTATACAGGTGAATGTGGCTGGTACGCGTATTTTGGCAGATTTGGCAGTAAAGTATGGCGCTGAGAAGTTTGTGATGATCTCTACAGATAAGGCAGTTAATCCTACGAATGTGATGGGATGTTCTAAGCGTATTTGTGAAATCTATGTACAGTCTTTGGCTAAGAAATTGCAGAAAAAAGGAGAAAGTACGGTGCAGTTCATCACTACCCGTTTTGGAAATGTGTTGGGATCCAATGGTTCTGTCATTCCCCGTTTCCGCGATCAGATTCAGCATGGAGGTCCTGTGACGGTAACTCATCCGGAGATTATCCGTTATTTTATGACCATTCCGGAGGCTTGTCGTCTGGTGCTCGAAGCCGGTAGTATGGGGAATGGCGGTGAAATCTATATCTTTGATATGGGTAAGCCGGTCAAGATTGTCGACCTAGCCAAGCGTATGATCAGCCTTTCCGGACGTACCGACGTGAAGATAGAGTTTACCGGTCTGCGTCATGGAGAGAAATTGTATGAAGAACTGCTGAATGTGAAAGAGCTGACTAAGCCTACTTATCACGAAAAGATTATGATCGCTACCGTTCGTGAATATGATTATGATGAAGTAAAAGAACGTATTGAGAATCTTGTTCAGTTGAGTTATACATACGACCAGATGAAGATTGTAGCAGCGATGAAAGATATCGTTCCGGAATTTGTAAGTAAGAATTCTTGCTTTGAAGCGTTGGATAAGAAGGACTGATTTTAGATAGATTATCGATAATAAAGAAAATCAGGTATCGACCTCCTATGTCATTCGCATAGCGTCGGTACCTGATTTTTATTAGGACTTTAGAATCTGTTTGTTTGGGCTTTTGAGAAATAAAAGAGAAAAGAGTTGACAACCAGAACCGGACCTAAAGTTTTTTTATTTGCTGCTAAAGTATTTCAAGAATTGAGTACGTTCCCACATATTGATACCTTGCACATCTTTTGCATTCAGTTTTCCTTTGAATTGCGCGATGTTTTTAAAGCCTTTACCTTCCATCCATGTTTGGAGGAAACGGGTCATTTCTCCGATATACATATTGGTATTCTGATAGATTGCACTACAAACCTCGACAGCCGATGCTCCTGCCAGAATTGCTTTTACAACAGCTTCCGGTTTGTGTATGCCGCCTGACGCCGCATAATCGATTTTATCTACCATTGCCGAAGCAATGCCGATCCAACGAAGCGTCTTAGACAAGTCAGAAGCATTACTGAATACATTGCCGGAAATATGCTCCATCTTTTCGATATCGATATCCGGTTGGTAGAAACGGTTGAACAATACGACTGCTGCTGCACCGTTGGCGTAAAGTTGATCGATAAGGGTTACCGGATTGGTCAGATTGTCGCCCAACTTCATGATGACAGGAAGCTTTACCACTCGCTTGATGTGGCTTAAAATATCGATATGACGTTGCTCGAACGATCCGTACTTATATTGAACGTCTGACTGGAGTGCCAGTATGTTGATTTCCAATGCATCAGCGCCGGCTTCTTCTATCTGTTTTGCGAAATCTATCCATTCCGAATCCGTATAGCAATTGATGCTTGCGATGATGGGAATATCACAAACCTTTTTACTCTCTTTGATCAGCTCCAGATATTCGGAAAGTTTATGTTCCCGGATATATTCGGCCAGATAATCATTTCCTTCCGAATAGGTAGGATCTTTCAACTGGTCGGCTTCTATGAATATTTGCTCTTCAAAAAGTGATTTCAGTACAATGGCTCCGGCACCGGCTTCGGCCAACTTTTTGTTCTTTCCGGCACTGTTTGTTAGGCCTGAACTGCTAATGATGATGGGATTCTTTAGTTGAAGCCCTGCAAAAGTAGTTTTTAAATCGGTCATGATATATAATTTTTTTATAATGAATGATATACTAATAATTTCTTTCTCCGAAAATCTTGCTTCCTACCCGTACTAATGTACTCCCTTCGGCAATAGCCTGATGATAGTCGTGCGACATCCCCATAGATAGTTCACAGAAGTTGTCCGATTCCGGAAAATAAGTTTCTTTCAATTCTTTAAATAGCTTATTTAAAGAACAAAATTCCCTGTCTATTTGTTCAGTATCATCGGTGTTGCTGGCCATACCCATAAGTCCGCATATCTGTACATTGTTCAAGTGTTTCCACTCTCCGGCTGCCAACATTTCCCTAC
>NZ_HF991116.1:0-14127 GCF_000432295.1 Bacteroides sp. CAG:189 | reverse complement strand
AACATTTCCCTACATTCTTCAGCACTGAAACCGAATTTGGTCTCTTCCTGTGCAATGTGCAGCTGTATCAGGCATTTAATGACCCTGTTTACTTTAGCAGCCTGTTTGTTGACTTCTGCAAGTAATTTGTACGAATCGATTCCGTGAATCATAGCTACATAAGGAACCATATACTTTATTTTGTTCGTCTGCAAATGTCCGATGAAATGCCATTCGATGTCTTTAGGAAGACTTTCATGTTTGGCTGTCATTTCCTGTACTTTGCTTTCTCCAAAAATACGCTGTCCTGTGCTGTAAGCTTCTTCTATCGCCTCATTGGGATGGAATTTCGAAACAGCAACCAGACGGACTCCCAAAGGTAGTTCGGCCAGTACTTGCTTTAAATTCTCCGCAATATTCATGTATTTAGTGATAAGTGATTAATGATAAATGATAAACTCATTAGCAGTAAGAAGCAATCAATGATTAGTGGATTGGTGACGAGTGATAAATTTTATGCCTTATACAGCGCAGCCGCTAATCACCTGTCACTAATCCGCTAATCACTAAATCAGACTTCCGGTTTATCATTGGGGCCTGCGCTGTATGGATATACATCCATGAGCGGAGTTTCAGATACCATTCCGATCTGATAATCGGCCATTGTACCTTTCATGCCTTCATCCAGTTTTTTTACGGCGTCACGCAGATCGGCGGCTTGCACCAATACTTGTGTGGATGTCTTCTTTTCCGCACCGCTTTTTTCGTCCAGTGTGATAAAGATAAGTTTACATTTAAACCAACGGTCTGCTGATTCTTCTTCACTGGGAAACAGCTCGCTGTAATTGGCACGTTTGATGTCCGAAACGGTAAATTCTCCTGTGATGAATGGAGTCATTTCCTCGATAATACGTGCTTCTGCCTCTGTAAAGCTGAGTGCATCTACCAGATAAGGTTCGGTAACTTTTTTATTCATTCCGTTTTCCATTAGTTTTTCATAACGGATTTTGCACTCAAACCATGTATGCATTGCCATATTCTTCTGCTTTTTATTTAGTTAATTATATTGTTATCTGCCGTTTCGCTCTTTCTACGCAGTAAACGGCCTACAAAGATAATTTAAAAAACATCTTTCTGCATTTAGAGTCTGTTTAAATTTTCCTCAAAAAGTTATTTTCAGTTTGTTTTGAATTTATTTCCGGCCTGTTTCCCTGTTCTCATTGACAGTGTGCAGCGCCTCTTTGAATTATTTCATGGAGGTATAGTCGTCAGATTGCTCACTGTTTTCCAGTACGCATCTCACTGAATAGCCGCAAAAATCAGAATGGTTTGCTTCTGCCGTTTGATCACTGTCATATCTTAATAGGATGCTTTTCTCGGCCAATGTTTTCTGATCATTTCCCATATTCCAATATATTGCATATTCTCCGGCGAATGCGTAGATGCTGGAGTTTGCTCCTTTCTCTTTGGTGAAAATGCCTGTAGGAATGGCGTTGAACTCTGTCAGATCGGATGCCGTATATTCCGATTTCTTCCATAATTTGTGACCTTTTAGAACGCTTCCGTCTTCTTTAATATATGATTTTAGTAATTGCCAGACTTTGTTATCCGCTATCTTCCATCCTTTGGGAGCGAGTTTACCACTGGTGACTGCTGCTTTATTATAGAATAAATAGGTCTTTTCCTTAAAATATCCGGCAGAACTTTTAGAATAATTGGATGTTGTTTTTGCAGTTATCTTTTTGTTATCATTATAGAATACTGTTTTAAGATTTTCTCTCATCCAGTACTGTGTACCGATTTTTACAATAGGATATATGCAGGTTTCATCTTTTCTTATATCGGTTAGTACCTTTTTCCTGATGGATAACAGGAGTGGTTTGGCGGGTTCGGAAAATTCGATCGATAAATCCGATGCAATGTAGAAAGAAAGGATAGGAGCAAGGTTACCGGGTACGTAGTTCAGTGTGTTTGTTTTTCTATCCCATATGGCTTTTCCACCATGTATTTTTCTGTCATCGTCTATAATTTGTAGGACAATTCCCTTTCGCCAGTCGTTTACTCCGTCTTTTGCAGGATAGATTACGACTGCTTGCGCCTGTACTTCCGGTGATGACAGATACTCTCTGCATACCTCTGCTACTATCTTTCCTTCAGAAATGATACTGTATACAGAACTTTGTTCGAAATCGAAATCACTGATGGGAATACCCGTTTTTTCTTCTTTTTCTGTCGGAGTAATTTCGCTCTTGTTTCCTTCCTTCCAGTCGTTAATCTCTGCTGTGATTCCATTGATCCCTAATACCGGATCATATCGTAATGTAAGTTCACAGGTAGTTCCGCTTTCCAGTTCATAGTTTTCTGTGAGTTGGCATTCATATTTTTTAGAATCTATGGATAATGTGAGAATTTCATTTCCTGCCGGTATCGTTTGTGGAATCAATATGCTTCTTTTTCCGGTCAATGTATTGTTGTCAATATTCCATTCTCCGTTTGGGGCAACATTTTGCGGTTTACCGAGTGAGGAAATTTCGTTTTTGTCAAAGTCGTAAGTCGCTTGTGTGAAAACTTGATTTATACGAATGACAGGATTACTCTTTTTTAGGATATTAATGTCGTATCCATTCGTCGGTTTGATTCTGATTGTAAGTTGGCATAATCGATGTGTATGGTGCAGTTCGATGTTTTTCTTAACGGCAGATATGTTATTGGCCTGTGCCGTCATAAAGTCAGAGCGATTATAATTAGTCGCCGGGCTTTGATCTGTTCGGATGGATATATTTATTTTCTGCTCTCCTGCGGTGATACCTGTTTGCTGGTAAGGGTAATAACTGATAAAATCACATTTGTTTTTTTCTGCCGGATAATAAACTTCTTCCTCCGTAACAAAACCGGAAGCTTTACATTTGAATTGTCTGTTTTCTATATAACGTTCTTTATCCAAGGTTGTAGGCGATATCAGCACATACAATCCGATGGCATCGTCACAATCCTTTTGGTAGATCTGGCTATGGAGTGTTTTCGCACTGATTTTGATGGGGATATTACCAGGAATAACAGAGTCTGTTTTTTCATTCTCTTCTTCTCCGATACTATTGACACACGACCAGATACAGAAAACGCTCCCTGTCAGAATCCATATGCTTACTATTATTGGTAAATGATTTCTCATACAATTATCCAAAAGTGTTTTTTATACAACTCTTTTTATACTTATGCTACTCTTTTATACAGCGTATAGAGTAAGCGCAGTAATCGGTATTAA
The DNA here is from genome assembly GCF_000432295.1 of Bacteroides sp. CAG:189. Taxonomy (NCBI): domain Bacteria; kingdom Pseudomonadati; phylum Bacteroidota; class Bacteroidia; order Bacteroidales; family Bacteroidaceae; genus Bacteroides; species Bacteroides sp. CAG:189. Next base: position 10,883 of record NZ_HF991116.1, on the reverse strand, counting down.
AAACCTTTCCGACTTCTTTTAGTTTATTGCTTAGGGCGATACTTGTCTCATACGGTGTTGTTTGATTGTCTTTTATGGTCCAATATGCAGCATATCTTTGAGAGTAACCGTAAATGATTGCTTTTTCTCCATCTTTAGAATAAATACCTACCGGCTTTCCGTTGAATCCTGTTTTATTATTAGCTTGAGGTGTTCCTTCATTTGAGGTCCATATACCTGTTTTCAAGGTTGCTGCATCGTCTTTCAAATAAGTTTTCAGCATATCCCATTCTGTGATATCCGGTATTTTCCATCCTTGCGGGGCGATTTTCCCAGTGGCGATGACTGCTTGATTATAAAAGTGGTTGGAATTTTGCAAGTAATAGCCGGCTGTTGTCTTATTTAAATAGGCTGTGTTGTTAGTGATGGCAGTTCCATCATTGTATTTAGTTACATTCAGGTTTTCCTGCATCCAGTATTGTGTTCCTATTTTCACTATGGGACAGGTAATTGTTTCAGAACCTCTGATATCTGTCAATACGTTTTCTGCCGCTAAAACCGGTTGCATGTTTTCACTCTTTTCAAAGATGACATTTCCGTCTTTATCCGCATAAATTTCCTCGATTGGTATCTGGTCTCCAGGTGTATATGTCATTGAATTATTGACTTTATCCCAAGTAACGCTTCCTCCGTGCAGACTTTTGTTTTCACCTACTATCTGTAAAACAGTTCCCCTCTCATCATTATCTGCCGGATATAGAACAATTGCCTGTGCATTGATATCCTCATTTAGCAGATATTCTTTACAAATTTTTCCAATTACGGTGTTTGTAGAAGTTATAAGGTGGTATATCCCTGTTTTTTCAAAATTCAGTCCGGAGATACTTATCGAGTTATTATTTTCTTTTTCTTCAAGAGTGGCGTTGCTACTACCTCCTTGTTTCCATTCGCTTATGGATGAGCTGATTTTGCCAATTCCTACTCTTGAGTCATATATTAGCAGGAGTTCGCAACTGGTTTCGCTTTCCAATATTAAATCTTCCGGTAAAACGGCAGAGTAAATTTTGTTTTTCGTACGTAGCGTCAGTTCACATCCGGTAGTAGGTTGCGGAATAAGAATTACCTTTTTTCCTGTGAGTTGGTGATTCTCTTCATCTGCTTCCCATTGTCCGTTGGGAATAATGTTTTGCGGATTGTTGAGTGAGCTGAATAATTCAGTATCTATATTATAAATAGCTTTTGTGTTAAGATTACTGATGGATATGGTTGCGTTTTCTTGTAACTCTTTTATGTCTTCTTCTTTGTTGAGTTGTAAAATGATGTTTAGTTGGGAAAGTTTATGGTTATGCTTTAAATTTACTGCTTTCATACTCGGAGATATTCCCTGTATTTTAGCTATCATGAAGTCTGAATGGCTATAATCGGTAGCTATGCTTTGATTTGCATTAACGCTGATTTTTATATCGTTACTATTTTGGGAAACCCCTTCTTCTTGGTAAGGATAATAGCTTATGAAATCACATTTGCCGTCTCCTTTGGGATAATATATTTCTTCATCCGGCATAAATCCTGCCGATGAATAAACAAACCGCATATTATCTATATGTCTTGCTCCACCTATCGTTTCCGGTTGTGCCAATACGTAGAGACCGATTGCGTCGTTTTCGTCAAATGCGTTGTTAGTGGTACGTGTATGGACCTGAACCTCAACCTGTAAAATCTGAGCAGATATTGCAATAGGGATATCTTTATAGGTAGGCGAGTGAGGTGTCTCTGAAGATTCTTCTAACGGCTGAATACTGTTGATACAGGAAAAACATAAAAAGGGAATTACTACCGCCAGACTGTGTCTGACAGCGTTTTTGTTTGTGCATTTCATGATATTATTAGTTTTAATTTTTGGTGAAATTAATATAACATATTTGAATGCACAAACTTTTATTCATTTAGTTTTCAAAGTTTTTTGTAATGTGCTATCTTGTAATTGTTTAAAATAAAAAATAATTTTATTTTTTGTTTGAGTTTTGTTGTGTATGTAAATTTGATTATTCTCATCTTATTTCTGTTATTTCACTTTCCACTCCTCGATATTTCTTGTTTTCGCGCTGAAATTTACTCCGATTTTGAAAAGTTTTCGTGAATCTTTTATAAATGGCAAGGCATATTGTTTTTCTTCAATCTGCTGCAGTGCTTCATTAGCTGTCCCTTCCAGTTTGAATTCCATGATATAAATGAAGCGATCGGTTTGCAGCATTAGGTCGATACGTCCTTCCGCAGTATGATATTCCGCTTTTACATAGAAACCTATTAACTTGAATACAATGAAAAGTACATTCTGATAATGTAATTCCAAATCGCGTACGAGTTCGTATGGAGTATCTGCGAAGAAGCTTTGCAAACGGCGGAAAAAAGCATTGTAATCTCCCTGCTCTATTTCGTGTACAAATTTCATGATCTGGAAAGGAGATTCTATCTTGTCCACATTGGCATAAAAAGGGAGGAGGTATTCCATAAATCCTTCTTCTACTTCTTTATTCGGGAATCCTAATCGATAAACACGAAAACGCGGATCGTATCCTTTTATCGTCAGGTATCCGCTTTGATAGATGACTGGTATCGGATTGGTGGAACTGGAGTCTATACTGTTCAGTACATCGGCACTGGTTTCTTCATGTGCCATCCGGTACAGGTCGTAATGATGGCGTTTCAGCAGCTCCACCAGATAGGAAGGGGTTCCCGTTTCGAACCAGTAACTGCCGAATTTCATTTTGGCAAAAGTATTGAGCAGGCTGAAGGGATTGTATATTCCTATTGTGTTCTCCGAGAAATGATAACCGTCATAGCGTGTTTTCAGTTCCCTGCACACTTCGTCATAGGTCATGTTCTGGCTTCGGCCCAGTTTGTTCAGCTCTTCCTCAAAGCAGGCATGTATTTCCTGTTCTGTTATTCCACATATCTCGATGTATCGGTCATCCATCGAAATATCGTCCAGATTATTCAAATCACTGAATACGCTCACTTTACCAAATTTGGTTACTCCTGTCAGCAAGGCGAAACGGATATACTTATCCATACTTTTCATAATCCCGTAGAATGCTTTCAGCGTCTCCCGATATTCTTTTTGCAGGTCTTCGTTGCCTATGGCTTGCAGCATGGGTTTATCGTATTCATCTATCAGGATCACTACACGCTGCCCTGTCTTTTCGTATGCCAGACGGATGAGGGTGAAGAATCGGTCATCGATGCTGCGGTCGGCATCCGATGAACCATATTCGGCTTCATAAATCAGTAGTTGGCGGTCTATCAGGCGGATCAGATCATCCGTAGTATCAAATTTCTTTGCATTCAGATCCAGATGCAGAACCGGATATTTCGTCCATTCCTTTTCGAGCTTTTCTATATCCAATCCTTCGAACAGCTCTTTTTTACCTTCGAAGTAGGCTTCAAGGGTAGACAGCAAAAGGCTTTTCCCGAATCGGCGAGGACGACTCAAGAAGTAATAACTTCCTGTGTTAGCAAGTTTATAGATCCATTTTGTTTTATCTATATAGTCATATCCGCCTAAGCGTAATTTTTCAAAATTCTGTATACCAATCGGATAAAGCTTTCCCATTCTATCTTCTCTTTTTTATCTATTACAAAGAAACACAATTATTTGTTTATCGCCAAGTCTTTATTTGATTTATTGTACGCAAGTACAGATACATATCATCGATCATACATATCACCTATAAATAAAAAAATCCCCTTTCCATTGGTCACGCCAGACCGGAAAGGGGAAACACAAACAAACAATAATATTAGAAAGTTGATATGATTCACATCAGATCAACCTCTGATTTCCCTTTCGGGAAAATATAGCACTTTTTATTGTATCATAATGCTATATGCCTATAAAAAAAACTGTTTCGTTATTATTATTGTTGAAGTTTGTTTAGTAACTGCTTTGATTTTTATTCTTTAATTTCACTCCATGGATACGGGTAATTTTCCAGATTCATTAAGGTATCTGCTATTTCCTGTTCTTCATCGCTTAGTCTTCTTTCTCCCCAGTTGTCTATGATAGAATGAGCTTCCATGGCCAGTTTCTCATCGTAAACTTCACCATAGCAGTACGTCAGAAGTTGACATTTCAGAAGAGAGGGGGATATTTTATCCAATATCTTTCCTGCACGGTCCAGAACCGCCTGTTTCCGGTTTTCAATTTCGCTTTGACTGTACATCACGGCATTATATCCCATTAATAACGCAAGACAGAGTAACGCTTCCTCTTCATTCGTTGAGGCTTTGGCCGTAAATAGGGCATTCGCTTTTTGTGTTACTTCTTTATTCAGTTTAGCAAGAGAATCCGCATATATGGGCGTATCATCTGTTCCTAAATATAATAATTGGTGAGCTAAATGTTTCAGCTCTTGAATTTGATCGATTAGCATATGATTATAGAATTAGTGATTGGTAATAAAAGTGATTCTCGTTTTCTGTTTTTTTGAATAAATTCTCTATTTCTTCATTGTCATGCAGATTGAAGCATTCGCTGTATCGCATTATCTTTGTATCTTCCATTCCCGAAAAGATATAGGTATATAGATTTCTTCTTATTAACATTCTACTATAATTCAGGGCTTCATCGCCATTATATCCGAAGAAAGAGTACAAATTCATCATCAGCCTGCATCCTTTTTCTTTGAGCTTTACGAACTCTTCTGTTCCCCAGTAAATGGTTCGTTCCGGTTGCATGATTACAGGAGTGTATCCGGCAGCCAAAGCAGTATCCAGCATTTCCCATGTTTTACTGTTGTTTCTCAGTGGGTGAACATCAACGAGCAATTCTTTTTCGTTGCTGATCGTTAATAGCTTCTCATGCGTCAATTTTTCTTCAAAGAGACTATCCAGACGGTATCTGGCAGCAAGTTTCAGTTTGATATTTCCTTTGTATCCGGCCTGAAAGTTTTGGAATATCTTTTTCAGATTTTCTGTAGTATTGTTTGGATTCTCTTGTCTCACAGGTGGTACACATATCACCTGCTTCATTCCTTTACTCTCCAGATATTCCAGTAATTCCATAGCTTTTTTGGCAGGCAACGCCCAATCATCGGTTTCTGGTAATATATAAGGTTGAAAGTCTGTATAGCTCATCATCATATTGTAGAATTAAATATATCCCATTATTTGATAGACCCGGTCACCTATCCATTCATTCATCAGTTCCTGCCATTCGATAGCCGCTTCCCATTGCGGGTAAAATGTTCTGTGATTGATGATTTTAGGAGTATCATACGTATTTACCGGAAAATAATCCGGATGAATACCGGTTTTCTTGAAGCAGGCCAAGCTACGTTTCATATGCGTAGCCGAAGTGATCAGCAAGCATTCCTCGCCTTTAATGTTTTCTGTTTTCAGTATTTCTGCTGTAAAGAGTGCATTTTGCCGGGTGTTTAGCGCTTGCTTTTCCAGAATGAATACTTTTTGGGGTATTCCCATTTCTTCCATGTATTGCAGGAAGAGCTTTTCCGTCGAAGTTCCGTCCGGTTGTACGATCGATGTCCCGTCACCCGTTATCAAAATCCTCTCTATGGTTCCGTTTCTCCAGAGTCTTACAGCTTCCCAAAGCCTGTCTGCTCGGTCTTGTTCATATCTCATCTGTCCAGTTTCCCTGTTCATAGAGGCAAATCCTCCCATCACGATGGCAAGTTTATATCTTTTTCCCGGTGCGACTACTATCGTGTTGTATCTTTTTATAGTTAGAAACTTTACATAATCCGCCAATGCCTTGTTGGTGAAAATTATAAATATGGCGATACTGCTGACCAAGAATATCCTTTTCCAACGTTTTTTTTTGCACAGGCAAAAACCGATCAACAGAAGGAATATCCAACTGATAGGGGAGATGAGAAAGAAGTTTAGGAATTTGGAAAGTTCAAAGAACATAATTTTATTTTTAGATATAACCTTTGGTTCGGTAAACGATGCTACCACCCCATTCGTGTAGTAGCTCTTTCCATTTCGTTAGCACCTTTATATCCGGCTTCCACCAATTAGCAGATATCATAAGAGGACTTCTTGCATCTACGGAAAAATAGTCCATGTTGAACCCTTGTTTGGAGAAACATTTCAGGCTGCGTCTGATGTGTGACGCCGTGGTTATTAAAAGACAATCCTGTCCTGCTATCCCTTTCTGTTTAAGAATTTCTGATGTGAAAAGTACGTTTTCGTATGTATTCTTCGATTGCTGTTCAAATACAAAAACTTCCGGAGGAACTCCGGCATACTTTTTCATATAGTGCAGAAATAGATTCTTTTTTGAGGTTCCGTCTTTATGCATGTTTGCCACCATGTCTCCTGTGATCAGTATCTTTTCCAAATGTCCTTCTTTCCATAAGCTGACGGCTTTCCACAGCCTGTTTCTCATATCCGGTCTGATTCCATTTTGTGTTCTACTTTTGTCGTACATCACATAGCCTATTTTTCCGGTTGATTTATCCATGTATCCAAATCCCCCCATTATGATTCCTGCTTTATATCTTTTGTTCGGATTCCATTGAGGGTTAGCATAAAATCTATCATTCCAATAGCAGACATAAGAATAGAAAAAATCGTTAGTCAAGAGATAAGCCAATAGGGTACAAATGAATAATGCAGTATAAATAAGTTTGTAGGAATTACGATGTTTTCTTTTAACTTTTGCATTTATCATATATGTAGCTTTAGTAGCTTAAAAGTTCTTTCCTTTATCCACGCTGCAACAAATGATGAAATAAACACAAGAGGCACAAGTATAAAGAAATATATTCCAAATTGAGACTGGTTAACGAAATAGTGTTCTTTAAAATATGGATAATAAATTGCATCGAAAATATAGCAGCACAGATACATGTCCAATGACAAGACGGATATTTTAGCCAGTATTTTTTTATTTATTTTAGAGTGAATATCCAATTGATAAAACAGTAAGAAAAACAATACGGCTATTGGTATTCCGAAAACCCCATTGGAACTTCCACATATTTGTACTAATGTATGATTATGGATAAATATAAGATTAAAAATAGGATTTATCAAACATATACCCAATATGATCATCCATGCCCATCCTTTTCTTATTGTTGGTTTATATTCGTGTATATAGGCTCCTATAAAGTAGAATGTCAACGGAAAACACTGTTGCCAAAAACCGGGAACTAAATGTACTCCATATCTATTCAGAAGATCGGGTAGTGCAGTCATTATGTATAATGTGCCTATAAGTATTAATTTCTGTTTCTGGTCAGGTATCGCTTTATATAATAGGTTCAAAAAAGGGGTTAGTAAAAATAGTCCGATCCACATTTCTATATACCAACCGTAGGGGATGGCAGAGAAATCTAATACTTTTAATCCCCATTGTATCCACGACAGGCTTTCATGCAGATAATATTTTCTGAATATAATTGTTATTGATGAAAATAGTATGTAGGAAATAATGACTCTGATACCACCTTTATAATATTTCTTGTTAATTGATTTATTGGTATTCAGATAACCGGTTAATAGAAGAAAAAGGGAAACGCCTGTATAGAACAAGAAGCTGATTGTTGCTTGTATGAATAGGGAAATTCCTTCGAAAGTACTTATTTTGAAAGCTGTATATAAGTTGAAAAAATGTCCTGCTATTACAAATAATATGGCACAACTTCTTATAAAATCTAATCCTACATTACGAGTTTGGCATGGGTTTTGTCCCCCCCCCTAATATTGTCGATGTTTTTTGTTGCATTTTCTTGGTAAGTTATTGTTTTCATTGACTTTTATTTTTTTTGTTGGCATTGCAGATTTTTTAATTTGCTAAACAGTGTTTCCCATTGCTTATAAATAACTTCCGAATCATAACATTCTTTTAATTTGTTAAAAGCTTTTTCTCCTAATTCTTCTATCTGTGTCTGATTATTCCACAATTCTACTATTTGTTTTTCTAAATCTTTTATGTTATTGGGCTCAAATAGTTTTCCTATTGCTTCTTTCCCTTGTCCGATAATTTCGGTAAATCCTCCATGATTGGGGCCGATAGTACATTTACCGTATTTTGCTGCTTCGAGGATACTCATTGGAAAGCCTTCATACCATTTACTTGCCATGATAAAAAACGATGCTTCTTGATAAAATGTATTTAATTTTTTTCCTGAAAGATAACCTTTTAATTCACAGTTAACCGGTAAGTTTTGGACCAAATCAATATCTCTTATTTCTCCTGCAAATTTGAATGATATTTCAGGATGTTTTCTGGCTACCTCTATTATTAAATCTACTCCTTTTTCTCTACTGATTCTACCACAAAAAGCGATATAACGACCATGATATGTAACATATTTCTGTGGAGCGTTCATTAAATTAGGAATAACGGTGATTTTATTTTTTTCAAATCCGGCAACAATTAATTTTTCTTTTTGAAAGGATGTAATACATGCGAACATGTCCACATTATTTTTATATGCTTTAGTCCATCTTGCATATGCATTTCTCAATGTATATCCTATGGACTTAAAAATAGAATGTTCGCAATTATATTTGATACAATTCCATTCACTCCCTTTTTCTAAACAAATTTCACAAGGTTTCTCATTACGCATGAATAATCCTGTTGGGCAAATTAAGCGAAAATTGTGAATCGTCATAATAACGGGAACATTAGCTTTTTTGCATTCAAAAAGGGCTGCTGGGCTAATGAATGGGTATAAATTGTGTATATTGACTATGTCTGGTTTTTCTTTACGTAGTATTTCTTTCATATTTTTGACACCTGTAGGAGAATAAATTCCTAAAAGAAATCCTTTGATTTTACCTGTCATAGTATCTCGAATATTTTCAGTTGTCATACGATAGAAACAAATGCTATGTCCATGTTTTTGAAGCATAGCAGCCATTTGGTCAACAACAGTTTCTTCACCGCTATATTTACCATAATTATTATGTACTAAAAGTATTTTCATGATTTTTTCGGATATATTTTAGCTGGGATACCTACAGCTATTGAGTTGTCTGGTACATCACATAATACTACTGCATTGGCTCCTATTATTACATTATTTCCTATTTTAATTTTTCCTAAAACTTTTGCTCCTGCTCCAAATTCTACATTATTTCCAATAACCGGTACATCATGATCCTTGTTTTTGGTTCCTATTGTGACTCCTTGCCTCAAAATACAATTCTCACCCATTATAGTGTCTGGATTAATAATAATGCATCCGTAATGATGAATTCTTAATCCTCCACCGATCTGTGCACCTCTTGGAATATAAATTCCGATAATTGTATTGAACAAAAAGAAAAATGGCAAATGAATAATATTGAATATAATTCGGATGGGGGTGAATTTGATTTTTTGAATACGATGTCCTATTCTATATAAGATAACGCAAATTATGGACGGTTCATCCCATTGTATTTTGCCATTACTTTTCCTATATGCTTTTAGATCTTCTTTAATAGTAGATATCATTAGAGTTAAATATAGTGAGAGATTATGTATTTTTTGATACGAAAAGGCAATATGCTGATTATTAGGAATAAATAAACCTTTCGATTCATCGGATTATATTTGAGGGATAAAAAACACTCTTTAATTGCTTTCTTTTTAAAGTTGTATCTTATATCTGTTGAAGCTCTCATTTTGTGCCATAAAGAGATGTATTTCTTTAAATCTTTGCGGGTCTTTTCCGACATCTTTGATAATAGTATTTTTAATTCATTCCCTACCGGATCGCTTTCGTCTTGTGTTCTTGGAGGGGTATTGGTAAGAATATACCCTTCTCCCATATTATATATGGCTAAAGGTTCGGTGCTATATGCAATTTGTGTAATTGTAGATAATTTAGCCCAAGTTATCAGATCTTCTCCGGATTTGACATGAGAAGGAAAACCGTTTATTGCTTTTAGCAGTTGCTTTTTTATCATCACGGAAATGGAACAAATCGGAGGATGTGAACATGCAGCTACTTCGAAATAATTGGATAATATACCTTCTTTCTCAAAAGGTAATTTATTGAGAGTTATGATATTCTCTTTTCCCGAAGCTGTTTTATTTATATAACTGGTTGCATACATTCCGCATTGTGGATATTTGATATGTAATTTGTATAGCGTTTGTAAAAAGTTTGCTTTCCATTCGTCGTCAGCATCCAGAAAAGCTATCAATTCATATTTTGCTTCATTTATGCCTTTGTTTCGGGCTGCAGATACTCCTGCATTCTGTTGATGAATTAAACGGATACGAGGGTCGATTATATTCTCTACTTTCATTACGCTATTATCTGTACTTCCATCGTTTACAATAATTATTTCAAAATTTTGGAAAGTTTGTGTTAAAACAGATTGTAGTGTCTTTTTTATTTGTTTTTCTTTATTATATAAGGGTATTACAACTGAGATCATTTATTACGTCCTCCTGTTAATATTGAATACATAGATGGAATATGAGTTTTAAGAAAATATCCTATTAGTATACATATTGAAATACTAATAATAGGAGTTATTATGTAAGTTATTAATATATTAATAGGGGTACCATGTCCGAAAAATAAAAATAATTTCTTTAAAATAGTAAGTAATGGTTCATGTCCTAAATATATGAAAAATGAATAAGACAATATGGATGAATTGAGAATTCTATGTGAAAGTTTTGGATATATTATATCATATAAAAACCATATTGAATATAGTCCTATTAAAATATTAATATTATGAAACATACGGTATAGTATAGGATCTAAAGAAGAATGATATAATGCTAATATTATGCAGAATGTAAACCATAATGTAAATAATATGAAAATTCTAATTTTGTGGTTGCATTTTTTGTCTAGTATTTCAGGGGTTTCAATTGCTATATAGCAACCTAAGTAAAAAAAGAAAAATGCGTCTATAAAAAT
>NZ_HF991115.1:0-1021 GCF_000432295.1 Bacteroides sp. CAG:189 | reverse complement strand
GTATTGCAAAGAATTAAGAACTTTAATGCCCCAATCGGGTATGCGTGAGCTATATGTATGCTGTGTTCGTTACTTTAAGGAGAAAATGGTGATAGGTCGTGACCAGTGCTATGAGATATTCCGCTCTAATGGTCTGGTCCAGAGGAAGAAGCGTGTACGTCCCAAAACAACGAACTCCAATCATAATTATTATATATATCCTGATTTGCTGAACACGACACCTAAGTTCGTAGCAAGCACAAGCGGAAGTATGGTTGTGGCAGATATTACCTATGTCTCCACCAGGGATGGCTGGGCATACCTGTCCTTGCTTACTGATAGCCACAGTCGTGCAATAGTAGGCTATTCGTTCTGTCCTTCATTGACAACGGAAGGCCCGATGAAAGCTTTGGAGTCAGCTTTTCTGTTTTACAGAGAGAACGGGATAGACATCAGCGGGTTGATACATCATTCAGACCGTGGGGTTCAATACTGCTCAAACCAATACGTTGACACGTTAAAAGCACAACATATAAGCATAAGCATGACACAGTGTGGTGATCCTCTGCATAATGCATTGGCCGAGCGGATGAACAATACTATTAAGAACGGATGGCTCTTTGACTGCGGGAAGGAGACTTTTAACCAGGTGGAAGAACGTATTAAACAGGCTGTGTACACATATAATAATATCCGGCCACACCAAGCTTTGAAAATGCGCACACCAATGGAAATTATAAAGGAGGAGAAGGTATGAAAGTGCCCCGACTCAGGTTGTGCTCGTCGGGACGGGTGGTCCCGCCCCTTGCCGCACGGCGCTCCCCGACCAAGGATATTTCTTGGCAAACGAGATAATAACAAAAATCAGTTCAACAACATTTGGAATAAATAGAATAATTAGCATTATATTTGGAAATCCAAATAGGACAACTACAGTAGGTCTAACAAACAGAAATGTAAACCTATTCAGGTATTGAAAATTGTTGAGTGAACGAATACAGTAATAACAATCGAAGTTGTCAACTAAATCCAGTACACATCA
>NZ_HF991114.1:0-10603 GCF_000432295.1 Bacteroides sp. CAG:189 | reverse complement strand
GACGTTCAGCAAAAAGACATTCGAGAGCAGGACGAAGGACATTGAAACGCACGAGGGGATATATTGCGATATGCTGGAGGAAATGTTCACGATGGTAACGGGACTTTACACCCGCTTTTGAGGGGTGGGCGGCAAAAGCCGCCTACTTTCTTTCATGAGCATGATGGCGGATAAGAAAGTAGGCAAAGAAACCTTTGTACCAATCTACGATAGTATTCACAAAAACAAGTTTTAATCATGGAAACAATCAGACAGAACGGAAAAACCATCTTGTACAGCAACGACGGCATAAGCATAAAGATGGTTTTCAAGAACCTTACGGGCAGGAATTTTCAAGGTCAGGAATATACAGACTATATCCGGCATATCGCAATCGGCAGCATGGGATTTTCACCCGGTATCATAGAGCATTGCAGGGACGGTGAGGTTGCAGGCAAAGGGACAATCCCGAATGTATGAAAACTGAAACTCCGATGAAGTTGGCGGCTTCATCGGAGTTTCTTTCGTCAGACACTTATTCTTTATGGTACATACAGCAGCGCAAACTCAGCCTTCCTTCGTTTGAGCAGCATGGCGTGGCGTTTCCCCTTATAGTTACAGAAAGCGATATACTCCCGGTAGATGTTCCTGTCACCCGCCTCCAGCTTTCGGATTAGCGTGCTTTTGGGTATCTTCCCACTCCCCAAAAGACGGTACGGACCGACATTGTAGGCGAGCGTGGCAAGCAGAAGCGAATCCTTCCCGAACTGCTGGAACATCGCGCAGAACTTCCGCAGGTTTTTGGGTATCTTCCCGCTCCCCAAAAGACGGTATGGACCGACATTGTAGGCGAGCGTGGCAAGCAGGAGCGAATCTTTCCCGAACTGCCGGAACATCGCGCAGAATTTCCGCAGGTCTTTTCGCAGAAGCGCGTCCGCCTGCCGCTTCGTCATGGTGCGTGCCGAATACCTTTCCCCCGGCTGCAACCGATGTTTATCCAAAATTTTGGATAAGCACCGTTATCCTAACCTTGATATTATCCTAACTTTACATTGCAAATGATTGAAATATAGCATATAAATAATTTCATAGTTGTGATATTTTTCTATACCTTTTACGTTAGTTGAGCACTTACGCTCAACTAACGTAATTATGGATATAAGAAAATTAAAACAAGAGTATCCCGTTTTGCTTGATTATATGAAACAGCAGGGATATGGAAAGGTCTCTATTGGTGGAGTTCAAGTGAGGCTTAAAGAACTTTTTGAACAAGAAGGTAACTATGCGTCTTATGGCGATTTTTATGAAAAGCTTCTAAAAAGAAAAGGTATAAGTAAAGGCGATGAACGCTCGAAGTATTATCGGCTCTCTATACGAAGGATTGAGGCATTTGATGAATATGGTCATTTGCCTAATCGCTTTGCCTTTATACCTACTCTACAACAAAAAAGTTCAATGAATCAATTAAAAGGTCTATTCAAAACCATAATAGAGCATTACAAAGAGGTATCACTGCAAACAGGGAAAGCATCAAGTTCAATAATAGTGGAATCTAATTATGCGGCTGCATTTTTCGCTTATATGCAAAGCAAAGGCGCATATACCTTGGCAGATGTAACAGAGCCTTTAATTCTTTCTTATTTTTATGATAGAGGAAGACAACTTCGGGGATATACTTGCCAAAAAAGTATTATAAGAGTACTACGTTCTTCTAAAGGGCTACTTTGCCAAAAAGAATGTGAATACCTTTGCGATATAATGCCTTCATTGAAAAATATACGAAAGAATTTTGCAATCTTGTCTGATGATGAGACTGCTATAATAGCTTCTACATTGGAAAATGACAATTCCAATCTCACACTTCGTGATAAAGCTGTCATTTCTATTGCCATGTATACAGGTCTGCGTGGTAGTGACATCGCAAAAATGACAGTCGACACTATTGATTTCGAGCGTGATCTTATCACTCTTGAACAGTCCAAAACACATCAGAAGTTAGTTCTTCCATTAAGGGCTGTTGTAGGAAATGTAGTAATGGAATACCTAAAAAAGGAAAGGCCGAAAGAAGTGAAAATTCAGAGATTATTCACGCACCTGTATGATCCGGAAAAACCGATAAGCCCGGGTGTTATTGGGAAAATTGCCCGACGTTTCTTTAATAAACTTGGGATTAGAAAAGGAGAATGCCAAAATGGAATCAGGCTTTTTCGTCGTTATCTGGCCACCAAACTTTTAAGAAATGGAGTTACTCCTCGTTATATCAGCGAAATAATGGGACATATTTCTCCGGAGTCGCTCAATCCATACATAGATGCTGATATTGTACATTTACGTGAATGCGGCATTGACATTTCGAAATATCCTGTCGGAGAGGAGGTGTTTGACGTATGATTGACTTAATTAAGCTTGAGTTCCTTTATCGAAAATACCGAAACGGATTAAGAAACGATGGGAAGTCTTACAGATTTAGCCGCTTAAAGACATTCATTTCTTTTTGCGCAAAAAGAGGATGCAATTATTTATCAAAGGACTTGATAGATGAATGGTGCATAAAGCATCCAACCGAAAGCATTAACTCTGCCAACCATCGAATTGCGGAATTACGGAATTTTATTGCATACTCTAACAAACAACGATATACGAATATACCTTTACCATTGTTATTACCCGAAGTAAGGAAACAAAGAAAGGGAATACCTATGACAGAAATGCCCATTCAGAATTCTGTTGTTTCTGAAATGCTTGAAAAATATATTCTCTACTTGAAAACACTTGCTCCAAGGATATGTGACACTACGCATAAGAATCTCATCCGTTTCAATAACTTTTGTGCCCGAGTTCATCCTGAAGCTAAAGAACTGACCGAAGATATCGTTAATTCCTGGTGTGACAGAAGACCTTTTGAGAAATGTAAATCAAGAAATACAAGAGTGCTTCCCGTATCTCAATTTTTGAGGTATGCAATCAGGCATCATTGGACTAAAGTGAGCGTTCCCCCTTCTTTGCCGAGAGGTGGAAACAAACCACGCATACCCCATATTTTCACAGAAGACGAACTTGCCATTTTTTTTTAATGCGACCATATTGCTTCGCAAGCCTGTTAATATCTCAGATTTCGATTTTAAGCTGAGAAGTATGCAAATACCTGTATTCTTCAGACTACTGCTTAGTACAGGTATGCGTACCAATGAAGCACGTTTACTTGACTGTGAAGACGTTGATCTTAAAAATGGCATAATTAATATCAAGCATACCAAAGGATGGGCACAACATAGAGTAGCCCTACACCTTTCAATTTGGGAACTTCTCAAGCGATACGACCATGCTGTAGAACAGTTATTACCGAAGAGAAAAGTATTTTTTCCTACTTCGGATGGCAAGTATCATGATATAAAATGGCAAGGATATGCATTCAGTGAAATATGGCGAAGAATATCAAAGACGGACGCTCGTCCATACGATTTTCGTTCCAATTATGCAGTCAAAAATATAAACAGTTGGAATTATGATGGCACAGAATGGTTTGATAAACTTCTCGTTCTGGGACGCAGCATGGGGCATAAAACTCTGCAAAGTACTTGCTATTACTATCAATTGGCACCAATGTTTCCTGATATGTTGGAGACACTTTCTGGTTCTTATCTACATGACATTTTACCTAATCTTGAAGATTTTTACAATGATGAAACTTAAATCTGAATCAATCGTTATATCCCAAGCCGTAAATGAATGGTTTACAAGTTATCTTCCTATCGCAAGAGGATGTAGTAGCCATACACAACGTTCTTATTTTACGGCTTTATCGCAATATATGCAGTTCTTACAAGAAGAAAAAAAAGTCACTCCCAACACTCTTTCGGCAGAATCTTATTCCCAAAGCAATCTTAATGACTGGTTACTATGGTTAAAGAAAACCCGAAAGTGCAGTAATTCAACATGCAATGACCGTTTGTCTGGTGTAAAAAGCTTCATTAAATTTTTAAGCATAAAAGATATAAGATTTAATGCCGTATATATATCTTCAAAAGAAATAAAGCCTATGCGTACGGTTAAAGTGATTCATGAGGAAATTACACAAAAGGCTATCAAATCCCTTTTTAGTACCATTAGAACAGATACTCGAACAGGAAAAAGAGACTTGGCAATCTTTTATCTTATGTATAGCATAGGCGCACGCATAGACGAGATTCTATCCGTTAAAATATGTGATTTACATCTTCATGAGTATCCTAATCCGAATTATTTGACGATTATAGGCAAAGGGTATAAATGCAGGACGCCTCCCATATTGAAGGATGTGACTAAAATTCTTTTACGGTATATAGAGGTATTCCATAACAATGATTTTGCTTCTCATAGTTATTTATTCTATTCCTTTTATAATGGAGAGAAGAAAAAAATATCCCAGGAGGCCATCAACAAACGTTTGAAGATGTATGCGGCTAAAGCAAATGAGATAGACAAATGTGTACCCCGCAATCTTCATTGCCATAGTCTTAGACATGCACGTGCCAGTCATTGGCTGGAACAAGGACTGAATATTATTGCTATACAAAGGCTAATGGGACACGCGGATATAAGAACCACTATGCGGTATATCTTTGTTTCTGTTGAACAAAAGAATAAGGCTTTGGCCACTTTGGAAAGTTCATCAACTCTAAAACTTAAAAAAAAATGGAAGAAACTTCCAAAAGGACAATCTCTTTTGGAATATGTAGGGCTAAAGAAATAATTTGAATGTAACAATGAGATTTAGTAAATATGCGACTGAAGTATAAGGCTTCAGTCGCATAAAATTACGGAAAATATCACAACTACAATGTTAGCTTTGGTGCCCTAAATCGACTATTTTCGGCATTTATATGTATTCTTTTTATGTTGTTGATGATATCAGCATCACTTACTCCTATAAGACTTGCCGAACTTGCATACAGTGAATATTCGTTGTATAATGACGTAGAGAAAATACCCTTATCATCAGTATTGATACTTGCAACAATGCCATTCTTAACAAACTGGTGGAGAGTATGTTCTTCATATCTATCTATTGGTCCTATTACGACATTGGATGAAGGATTAGTTTCTATTATTATATTCTTTTTCAGAATTTCACGTTGTATGCATGCTTGCAATGCTGACGCTATTTCAACTATTTCCGGAAGATATGTATAGGTAGTCATTGCGTTGCCTTCCTTCCAAACGTCTTTGCTCGTGAGGAATTCATGGCATAGGGCAAGTGCGTTTTTGTTGTCTCTCGCTTTTGTGCAAAGTGAATCCTGACATACAGATGCGCGTCCCCAACATGAAATCTTGTCTGTCTTATCAAGACTATCGCTTCGAAGCATCATTGACATATAATATGTTTCAATGTCGAAAGGAAGAATGCGATAACCAACTTCATAATAGAGGTCCTTAGCTTTATCTTCCAATTCCGTTGAAAATTTCACGGACATTAACAATCTGTTTAACGATATGGTTTGATGTATCCAGACTAATGTATCCAATAGTCTCTGACGTGACATAATGGTTTGGTACTCTCTACGTTCATAGTACTGTTTAGTGGAAATTCCTAATGCTATGACATGTCCCAAGCGGCTTCCTGTATCTAAATTCAAAAAACGGATGGCATCATCTATTGCCTTCAAACCATCGCAAAGATCATAAAAGTCTTCTCCAACATGATAAGTCAGGTTTGTTAGGCCCCTTAAACGAGCATAACGGTATGTCTGCCCGAACACAGCTGGAGAGCAATCTATTTCTGCTCCTGCAGCGTCAATACCGACAATTTTATATATGGGTGGGGGATATGGTCTATCGTCATAATGTTGCTTGGCAGCATAACGTTTTATGGTATCAGAAAGTATGCCGTCTATCTCTTTTCTGTATTTTTCGCCATAATCATATCTGATGCCATAATGTTTCTTATGTACTGCATATTCACTCTGTTTGATGAAATGGATGATATATGTTAGATTTTCGTCTGTTATGTCACCACGAATGTTATTGTTATTACCATCAATACATATCCTTATTTCTTGCTTTGGAATTTCAATTGGTGTAACACGAGCCTCCATCTTATCAGTCGTATTTGGCCGTATAGAGGATTGAATCGCATACAATGGAAAGATTTTTTTGAAATCGTCTGAGCAGAACTTGGTTTTTCTATGCTCATACATTTTGAAATTGTCAAATCCGAACAGAGGATTGGTTTGAACGAACTCTTTGCGCACTCTGATTTTTAGCGATATGTATAGGAAGAACAAATCTGCCAAGTTGATTATCTGAGTGTCTGGGTTTCTCTTGAAATAACGGGAAAAGAACTGATACAGCAACTCTCGTTCACCGCTGTGTATCGCATATATTTCGGAAGAGGGCTTCTTCTGAATAGCATATTCATGAGTGATGTTAAATATTTTGTTATCAGCAGTCTGATAACTCCTAATCCGACTTTCAAACTCAACTAAATGCTTGGTTCGGCATACATCATCGTCCAACATTTTTAGAAGTCCTGTATTTGGCACTGCTGTTTTTTTTCCATTCAAAATCTCAAATATATGCAGTCTGAGAATGGCTGCCATCTGTACCATCTTGCGAAATTCAAAGTTCTGTTGGTCTCTGCGGTATTGTATTTGTGAATCAGCCATATATAGAACCTTTTGATAGTCATCATCCCTATTTATCAACCTGTTCATAAAATCTAACCATGTCAATTCAAAGACATCCGCCGATGCCTTCAAATGAGCATGTGTATCGCATAGTCCGTTCTTTAATACATTATTGATGCCTTCATTGTCATGATGGATAATGTTTGGCCAGTCGAATGAGACAGGTTTGTGCTGATGAAACGCCAAAAATACCGTTGTCAGTAAATCTTCTCCTAACAAGAGAGAAAGTTCACGCCATTCTTGAAGTTTACCGAATGTTACAGTAGGCGTACCATTATTATTTATCAGACACTTTACAGTAAATTCAGGTAAAACATTCAACATTTGATGCCATTTCGGGGCTTTCCCACAGTGGCATTTCTGCTTGACATATTCTTGCAAACACCGTAGTTCACTCTTTGTAAAAGCCCTTGCCTGCCATGATGCCTGCTCAACAAAATCACCTTTAATAAAGGAATTGGTGTGATTTTTAATGTCAGTGTACAAACTACTCACATTAAAGTCGTAAAATAGTGTGCGAATGGCGGAAGCGAGTAGTTCCATAACTTATTGTCTTTGAATCTCCTCTATTGTTTCAATTATACGTTCACGAGAAATTCTTTCATTGTCAGGAAATTTCTGTTTCCATTCTTGACGAGTAATCTTATTGAAGATTTCAGGAAGTTGTTTCTTTAATTTATTAAGAATTGTACCTGGTGCATAGGTCTTGGCTGTAAAGAGTGCTGCAATAGCGTTTTCAGCTTCTTCCTGACGACTATAAATTGTTTCGAAAGCGTCTTGGTCGCAAGTTTCCAGAAAATTGCAAATGGCATCCAAAAACATGAATTGAATCTGATACGGTATGTCTTTTTTCGTTCGGGGGTATGTGCGCATTCCAGATTGTCTTATCTTGCTATAAAATTCTTTGATACACACACTGTTTTTGCTGGAATAGCTGCCGAAGCGACTGGCTCGTATACGCTCAGACAACGCATTCAGAACCTCGGCATTGCGTAATACTCCATCGGAAAGAAAACCGTGCAGATTAACTTCATAGTCTCGGTCATTACTATCAATCATCTTTGACAGTAAAGACCAGTTATTTTGTACTGCAAATTCATAAATGGTGGAATCCTCAGGATTTTGTCGGAAGTACGTATTAAAACGATTATATGTATTCTTCAGGTTCAACACATTGTAAAATGGTGACAATACGTCGAATACTAGATTCTTGACATTTGAATGAAATGGCACCAGATAAGACGGTTCAAATGAATTTCGTTTCAATTCCCATGAGTCGGTTTTCCGTTTAATATTGGCTAATCTGGATGTTGTCAGCATGAAAAATTCAGCCATACGAAATTTTTCTTTATAACTATCGTCTATCTCATTTTTTCCACGACCAAGTTCTTTTATCTTCGCTATCAGAATGTCTCCATTTATCAGTTTATTGTCTCTGCTCTGGTTCTCAGCACCTTGAATATTTTGGGGAGGTAGCACTTCGTCTGCCACAAAAGAAAAGTATTGACCATTGACGAGCTTCTGTAGTTTATTTGCTTGTTCAAACATCGCATCCGAGGAGTATATTTCACCAGTCTGGTCAATGTTCTCCGGTTTGGGATAATGATTAGCAGTGATGTCCTCAGTTACAAAGTCATAGTATTCGTACAACTTTATAGAATACAGTGAACGCACAAAGAATACAAAAAGTTGCAGCTGCATATCACTCTCATCCTGATCTAAATACTCCAATATGCGCAAAACATCACCTAATGAAACGTTATAGGCATAATTAGATGGATCAGCAATCGATTTGAACCGAGTACTGTTTTTGAGTATATCAAGCGTCATTAAATTTGCAACTACTGCTTTGTTGAACGCTATGTCAGATTCTATACTTAGAAGTCTATACGCTATAAGCCTGTATTCTACAGACAATTGTTGAGTCCACGTATTGAAAAAGTACTGCTTGAACTGCTTCTGGTTTTGCTTGTGCTCTGTTGGTCTATTTTTGTCGCGAAAGGGCATTCTGTACAGCATGTGCAATAGTTGACGCAAAGAACGAAGCGAAGAGGGGATAATCAGCGAATTTCGTCCCCGACTATTATAAAATAGATAACCTGTTTTCCAAAATATTGAATGAGTAACAGCCTCTTTGACAGAATGAAACTCATCTGTACAAGCATGACCGTTAGCGTCAGTATAAACATATTTTAGTTTGTTGTCACAATAGTCCTCCAACAATGGCATATTTACACGACTGCTGACAGGAATCAGTTTTGTAACGTATTTGACTGCCATCTCGTGTCCTTCTGCACTATCAACATTTTGGCTGTTTTCGAGATTGTGTTGAACTGCATCTGTTAACTGTTCTACTTTCACACTCAACATAATGATGCACTTCTTGTTGGTCAAATATTTGCGGATGTGTTCAGACATTATGTAAGCACCCTGAATATTCAAATCCAAGTCATCAATGACTATAACGAGATAATCTTTGTTGACATACTCTAAAAAAATACAGAAAAGTTTCTGTATACTCTCTTGAAGAGACAATCCCACGGACAAAGCTTCCAACTCTTGAAGACCATCATAATATCGTTCTTTATCTTCTGGTTTTGCAAGGTATTTCATGTAAATCATTACCTTGTTGAACTGGCAGACAAGTTCGTCGCGTTTGGCTTCATCATATCCATCTTTCTCTGTCGCTGTTAGAACAGAATATAAACGACCGACGACAAGTTCAATGATATTATGCGTTTCATCGAAAAACGACGGATCAATTTCTTTTAAGAAAAAACATTTGTCGAAGTTTTTTTCGCATTGTGATTTGAAGCTCATCATACACGAAGTCTTGCCGGTTCCACGGTCACCGCAAAAACTAATTATATTGTTGTATCCCCTTATTTCTTCATCGTTTAATAGGGCTTTCAAAATTTTTTCTGCAAGTGTATACTGATTCTTAAACACAGAATTCTCTATGTTTTCTGACTCAATTATGGGCTGATTTTCTTTGCCGTCTTGAAATGTTAGTTCCATATATTTACCGAAATGATATAACTTTATAAAACAATATTGGAATATTTCTTCGTCCTTTACAAATATACTTGTTATTTTCCATTCTGGCGAATCATTTATACAAATATCACTTTATGTTCCTTGTTTTCTGCTGTGTCTTTATTCAAAATGCGTATATCGTTACATTTTAAGGACACATTTTAGTGAATAGTACTGCGTTCATAATCTTTCGGAGGATTTCAAAAGCAACTTCTTAATTTTCTTATATCCATAATTACTGTAGTTGAGCGTAAATGCTCAACTACAGTAAAAGGTATAGAAAAATATCACAACTATGAAATTATTTATATGCTATATTGCAATCATTTACAATGTAAAGTTAGGATAATATCAGAGTTAGGATAACGATGTCCATATCCTACATACGGGTGATGTTTTTCCGAATGCCAGCCCTCAAAATACTTCGTGCATCGCACCGCCCTCTCAAATGGTGGCAGCCGGTAGATAGCCGCCTGCCCGTCCGTTCCCTCATGGCGTCTGTTCCGTGCGGACACGGAACAGACCGCCAGAAGCGAACAGAGGATAGCCATGAATACACGCATCATCGTGTAAGGGGCTTGAAGTTCCCGATGGGGACAACAGTGATAACCCCGTCATCCTTCACGTTTCGGTTGTTGAAGTCAAATTCCAACTCATAGGAGTTGCCGAAATTGTCCTCCACTACCACGATGAAGTTGTGCGCCTCGTCACCTTGCGCCGTGTAGTACAGCCGAAACTTCTCGTTTTCGAGCAGGTAGCGGTCATTGGGCAGGAACGTGATGCCGTTGTCCATTTTCAGCGTACCATCCCCCTCAAACTGGAAATACCGGATGGTATAGAGGGTGTTGGCGAAGTCGCCCGTCTTTTTCAGTTCACAGCGGATTTCCACTGTCTGCCCCTTGCTTACCTTGTTCGGCACGGGC